>CAYMLF010000046.1:0-12559 GCA_964391275.1 uncultured Candidatus Bathyarchaeia archaeon | reverse complement strand
AGGGCGGCATCTATTTCTTGGTCGGATATTTGCCCCTGAATTTTAGCTGCCATTACTACATTTGTAGCTCGACTGATGTAGTTGCGTTCTAGAAAGGAGAGTTTACGGTAAGCAGATTTGTTTGGTTGTTTTTCAATCGTTACCATGACGATCATTACCCTATACCATAAATTTCATAATTATGATAATTTCACAATTGTGCTATTATCATAATTATGGAAAAAGATATAAAACTTTTCCCCGTTACATTAATCCATGAATTCGTTGCAGGAAGTCAGAGCAGGATTTATCCGAGTTTATGAAGATGTTGTGCGCGCGAAGGGATTGCCGACAATTATGGGCAGCATTGTGGCTGTCTTGCTACTAGAAGGGCGTGAATTAAACCACAAGGAAATTTCAAGTTTAACAGGTTATTCCATGGCATCTGTGAACAGAACCTTGAATCAACTTGTTAGTCTAGAAATTGTCCACAAACACAAAGACCCAATACAAAAAACCTATGTCTTCCATGTTAACGCTGATTACCCTGAAATATTTGCCCATAGCATAGAGCAGGCTTTGAAGGTCTACGAAAGTCAAACAAAGGAAATTGATAACTTAGTTCAGAAGTTGACTGCACTAGAGTCGGAAGGAAAGAACCAAGCTGAAATTAAACGTTTGCGTGCTGTTATCGCAAGCTTTGGCAAAGTGTTGGAGGCTACGATGGAAGTTCTGGAAAAGCTAACAAGAGAACTTCGTACAATTAAAAGTACACCTAATTCCTCGGAGAATTAGCGTAAAGCCAACGCGCAACAAAAAAAGAGAAAAAGAAAGTAGGTGTGCAAAGGAAAACTGGTTTCATTGCATCTGTGCGCTTGATGACCCTTTCATATACTGCTATCAAAAAAGAAAGATTGGTTGTTTAATTGAGGAGTTTTTCTCTGCCTTCCTCAATCAGCTTGATGGTTTGGTCGCGCCATGCTTCAAAACCGTCTGGCGTTGAGGGGTAAGTGTTGTAGTGTGCGCCCAGCGCCTTCATCATGGTGACGGTTGTGTGGAGCTTGTTGAGGAATCCGACTCTGCGTATGCCACGGAAAACTCTTTTTGCGGTTTCGGTGATGTTTAGTTTGAAGTCATCGCCCATGCCCGCCTTGAGCACGTCATCTTCAGTCATGAGTTTCTGGTTCATGCCATAGTTTAGGTCTTCATCACTGCAACCGAGCAAAAACATCTTGAAAATGTCAAGAGTACCCTGCTTCTTGCCATACGTGTCGATGTAGCGTTTGTTGTAGCCCCACAGCGCTTCACGGGTGGGTTCGCCTTTGCCCAGTGCTTCTGCGATTTGTTGCCCCGCAAAGTAACCGCTGAGCATTGAAGGTCCGATGCCGCCGCCGTGAATTGGGTTAACCAGCGAAGCAGCATCCCCAACGAGTACAACGCCGTTGCCAACCATGTTGTCTATTGGTCTGCGGACGGGGTCAAACCATGCGCCGCCTGAGATTACCTTTGAGTCTTCAAAGATGGGCTTCTTGAAAGCTGTGGCGTAGAGTTGCTCTTTGGGGTTGGGGTAGCCCTTGCGCATGATAGCTCCTATGCCGACGTTTACGCGTGCGCCTCCTTTAGGAAAAATCCAGATGTAACCGCCTGGCGAGGCTTTTTGGTTAAGGTAGATGCCGCAGTAGCGGGTGTCTTCTGTTTCTTGTTTGAGCTGGCGGATTTCTCGGTAACATGCCTCAACATCCTCGTTTGCCAACTCTCGGTCGATGCCCAACTCGGCTGGAAGCTGTTTGCGTACCATGCCAAAGTATCCTGTAGCGTCAACCACAACTTTGCTGCGCATCTCAGCGACCTCGCCAGTTATCATGTTTTTAGCAGTGATACCAACGACTGCACCTTTCTCAAGTATGGGGCTGCGGAGATTCATGTTGTCTTGGAGCAGGGCGCCTTTGTCGGTGGCTTTTTTCAGTAGCCACTGCCCGAATAGGCGTCTGTTGAGTATGTAGCCTTTGAAGTCTTTGTCTGCGATTGTGAAGATGGTGTTTTCGTCTGGGGAGTAGATTTTTAAGCCGTCGATTTTGGCTTCTAACTCGCCACCGGTTGGTTTTTCGAGCCCCAAAAATGTAAGGTGATGCTCGCCGAGGGCGTCTCCGCAGATTTTTTCTCCAATTTCTTCACGTGGCTTCTTTTCAACTAGGCATACGCTTAAGCCTTTTTCAGCCATTGTTTTTGCTGCAAGGCAGCCTGCTGTTCCTGCGCCAACAACTATGGCGTCAAATTTTTCCATGTTTACTTCTCTCCATTGTTAAGGTGATGTATTTTGTATACTATGTTGTATAAGTAAACCTTTATAAAGTGTGAAGTGAGCCAAAATACACCGAGTGTAACCTAAATGAGCATCCCATTAACTTTAAGCGCAGAGTTCAGAAAAATAGTGGAAGCAAGAATGGAGCATGTTCTGCGAGGAATCGAGGAAACATTTTACGAAATACTGGAAAAACAAAAAATATCTCCTCAAGACCTCAAAGATGAATTAGACAGTTTGCAAGAAATTTTCAATCTGCTTTTCCAGAAATGGAGCCTAGAAATACTCTACACATTAATGCTGAAAAACACCAGCGGGTTTGGCGGACTCAAAAAAGTTCTCGGCGTAAACTCAAGAACCTTGTCCGACAAGCTTAAGCTGCTTCAAACGCACGGTTACATAGCCCGCAACGTGCAAGCTGGCCCGCCCCTGCGAGTAGAGTACACGTTGACTGCAAAGGGCAAAAACACTGTGCTTTTAGCGTTACCCCTGCTGTACTACTCAACAGCCACCTAAACAGTTCACTTTTCAACCGTTTTTTTCCTGCTAAACGGCGGCAAACTGGTGGTTTCTTTAACGGTTTCAAAAACCATGCAGGTCAAAGTTTTCTCTAAACCTTTAATCCGCCTAAGCTTATCCACAACAAACTTGCCCACTGCATCCACGCTTTCTGCGCGAAGCTTAACCAGCAAATCCCAATCGCCCGTGATAATGTGCACTTCTTGCACTTCAGCGAACTTGGCAATCTCTTCAGCAACATCGCGTTGCGAGAGTGGTGTTTTGTCGTTTTTTGTGCTGCCGTAGGAGACAGACGCTAAAATGAAAGCTGCTGTTGCTAGGTTGAGTTTTTCTGGGGAGAGGATGGCTCGGTACTGTTTGATTATGCCCAGTTCTTCCATGCGTTTGGTTTTGGCGAATATGGTGGTTATTGGGGTGTTGGTTTTTTTGGCTATTTGGTTTGCTGTGAGTTTGCTGTTTTCCTGGATTAGAAGAAGTATTGCAAGGTCTTTTTCATCAAGCTTAATGCTCATATGTAATTATTACAGCTTTCTAGTATAAAAGCTTGTAGTTATTGTGAAATATCCATTTTTTATTATAAAAAATTTATAATCTGGTTTGCACAGTGATATTTCATTAAAGTAACCAAGTGAACAATCTTGACTCTAATGACAAAACAGGAATGCATAAAACAAATAGAAACCCCAAAACCGCTCGACCAACTAACAGCAGTCGAAATCAAGCGAAAAGCCTGCATAGGCAGAATAATGACCTACACACTAGGGAGCTTAACCTCTACTTACACAAAAAAAGGCTTCCAATGGCTACTACCCGTCGCGCTGAGCCAAAGCACTGACCCGCTCTGGCCAGACCCTGGAGCGTCAATAGAGAAAAGAATCGAAGTTGACATTTACGGCAAACCCGTCCGCACAATGTCCAGCATGATTATTCACAAACTTATTGCAGCTTCAACTGCTTACCCGAAACTGTTTATTCTCTCACCAAACATCCGCATCGAAAAATCCGAGAGGGGAAAAACAGGCAAGCACATATACGAATTCACCCAATTAGACTTTGAATTAGCAGACGCCACCTCAAAAGACGTCTTTACCCTAGTTGAAGACGCCATATGCACACTTGTTAAAGACTTAAAGAAAAACATGAACTCAGAACTAACCACACTTGGCCGATATGACACCTTAAAAACCGTCAAGGCACCCTTCAAGATTTACGACCGAGAAGACCTTGAAGCCAAATACGGCAAAGACTGGGAAGCAGGCATCGCAGGCGAAATCAGCGAACCCGTGTGGGTAACTAACATTCCACGGGAATTCTACGACTTTGAAGACTTCACAACTGGCAAATGGGACAACTATGACCTGTTTATGCCTCAATTCGGCGAAGTCCTCTCAGGCGCTAAACGCGAATACGAATACACAAAAATCCTCAAAAAAATTGAGCGTGACCAAGTCCGAAAAGACAACTATGCCTTAGTGCTTAAGATGGCAAAGGAAAAGCGGCTAAAACCAACCGCTGGAGCAGGCATAGGCATTGAACGTTTAGTCGGATGGGTAACAGGTGTAAAGCACATAGCTGAATGTCAACCTTTCCCAAGAGTTCCAGGAACAGTTAACGAACTATAATCATGTGAAAAAATAAAATGAATCCGTATCTAGAAGCATTAGAACCCAAACTAAGTCCAAAAGACTTTGAAAAACTATCCGCGATTGATAATCCAAACGTGCACGAGTTTATCGCTAAAGCCAGCGACTTGTGCCATCCAGAAAAAATCTTCATCTGCAGTGACCAAGCTAAAGACATTGCGTACGTTCGAAAACAGGCAATCAACACTGGCGAAGAGCAAGCAATCCTGACGATTCAGGGGCATACAGTGCACTTTGACGGTGAACAAGACCAAGGACGAGACCGCCAAAACACTAAATACCTCGTGCCAAAAGGCGTTATTCTCAGCAAAGCGCTCAACCAGATGGATCGTCAAGAAGGCTTAACCGAAGTCCGTAGCCAACTAAGAGGCTTAATGGTTGGCAAAACCATGATTGTCCGCTTCATTTCTCTTGGCCCTGTTGACTCGGTATTCACCATTTTAGGTTTGCAATGCACTGACTCATGGTACGTTGCACACACCGAAGACTTGCTGTACAGGCCGGGTTATGAGCAGTTTGTTAAGGCTGGGCCAAAAAGCGATTTTCTACGTGTCTTGCACTCAGCAGGAAAACTCACTGAGGAAATGGTCAGTGCAGAACCCGAAAACAAGCGCATCTACATTGACCACATGGACAACACCATCTACAGCGTAAACACACAGTACGCAGGAAACTCTGTTGGCTTCAAGAAGCTTGCGTTCCGCTTGGCGATTCGTAAAGCCAGCAGTGAAGGATGGCTAGCTGAGCACATGCTGCTAATGGGCGTTTATGGTCCAAATAAACGTAAAACCTATTTTGCCGGAGCCTTCCCAAGCGCCTGCGGTAAAACTTCAACAGCCATGCTCCCAGGCGAAACTATTCTTGGCGACGACATTGCATACATCCGTGAAATAGATTCTGCGGCACGCGCTGTGAATGTGGAGTCAGGCATCTTCGGCATCATACAAGACGTAAGCGCGAAAGATGATGCTTTAATCTGGAAAGTCCTAACTACCCCTGGAGAAGTGGTATTCTCAAACATACTAGTCAAGGACGGTAAACCGTATTGGCTTGGCATGGGTAAAGAGCTGCCTAAAGAAGGCTTAAACTACACTGGAAACTGGTATGAAGGCAAAAAAGACGAAGCAGGAAACGACGTTCCCGCAGCAAACAAAAACGCTCGATACGCAGTTTCCCTGAAAATGCTCGAGAACGTTGACCCGGAACTGGACAATCCTGACGGCGTGGAACTTGGCGGCGTCATGTACGGCGGAAGAGACGCTAAAGCTTACGTTCCGGTGCAGCAAAGCTTTGGTTGGGAACACGGCATCATCGCTTACGGTGCATCACTGGAAACCGAGACAACTTTTGCCACCATAGGCAAGGAGGGTGTTCCAGAAATCAACATGATGAGCATTCAAGACTTCATCTCTATCCCGCTGGGCAAAAACGTTCTAAACAACTTAGAATTCGGACGTAAACTAAAGAAGCAGCCAATCGTTTTCGGCGTTAACTATTTCCTTAAAGAAGTTGGAAACGGCAAATACCTAAACAGTCCACAAGACAAGCATATTTGGATTAAATGGATGGAACTGCGTGTCCACGGGGAAGTAGAAGCTATCAAGACTCCAACAGGTTACATTCCAAAATACGAAGATTTAAAGAAGCTGTTCAAGCAGGTGCTAAACAAGGAATACACTAAAGAAGACTACGTTAAACAGTTCACCATACGCATACCTGAAAATCTAGCTAAAATCGAACGGGTTTCAAGGTTTTATCAGGAAAACGTCACTGACACACCGCTGGAAATGTTTGGGCAACTCTACATGCAACGGCAACGGCTACTGGATGCACAAGAGAAATTCGGCGACTACATCTCTCCCTTAAAATTCGAAAAGGAAGCTGCTAAGTGAGGGATTTAACCTTTGATTTTCCACTTATTTGGGTATAATCTTAAAAGCACTTGGTTACTGACTAGAGATTCATAAATGGTAATAAGCAAAACTAAATAAAAACATGAAAGGTGGACAAAAAATGAAACAGAAACAGGTAAGCAAGGATGAGGAAAAAAGCTTTCTCATAGACTTGGCAGCACTCGAAGGCGATGGCTCCTTCAAATGTCCTAAATGCGGCATGTCTATCTCGCCTGAAGATGAAAGTGAAGAAAACTACAAAATCGTTGACACAAAAGTGAAAAACGATGAGCTAGTGGAACTCGTTATTAATTGCGGTAGATGTGAAAGCACCATTAGGCTCACTGGCTTTCAACAACCCGTTGATGCCTAACTGATCATGCAATTTTTTATTAACAGATTTTTCGGCTAATCCCAAAAAAGATCATCCCCATTATTGATCCATAGAATAAACCGTTGAATAATGCGCTGAAGATTCGACTGTTGTTTTCTAGGCCTTGACCTATTGTTGCGCATAAGTAGTTGCCTGGAAACAGGGGTGTGGGAATAAGCAATGATGTAATTGTGAACAGCGCAAAAAAGCCTAACATTATTTTTAGTTTCATTTTGCCTTTAACCCCAATAGTGTAGGGTTAAGTAAGACGTAATAAATCTATTTGTCTGCTTGTCCAACGCAACTACAATTCGGCTTTAGCTAGTAACTATAGGAAATGAAAAAATAAAACATGCAACAAGCGCTAGTATAGCAAGCTTTCTTTTTCTAGACAAGCCTGAAACATCATCTAAAGGTCCCGGGTGCTTAAACATAGACATAAACAGCACCAGAAACGCCATGAAAAAGAATCCTTGACCTGCAATAAGCAAGATTGCCACTGACGCAAAAGTGAAAATCATGCGTAGTCTGTCATTGTTAATAACTGACCTTGTTACGTGTCCGCCGTCAAGCATTGCGGCTGGCAGCAAGTTAAGCATAGTAACGATCATCCCCACCCAGCCAGCATAAGCGATTGGATGCATATACCAACCGTTATTTGGCGCAATTGGAATCGGCATCAAATTCAAGCTCATCAGCCCTTCCACAAGTGGAATCCATCCTAGCGGCAGCATGCTTCCACCGCTTGCTTCAAATTGCGCTGGAACAGACAATGTTAAACCGATAACGCTGAAAAGTAGGGCAATAACAAAACCTGCTAATGGACCGTTTGCGCCAATGTCAAAGAGTGCGTCTCGGTTTCGCGGTAATGATTTTTGCATTATTACTGCGCCAAATGTTCCCAGTGGTGGAATGCCTGGGATGAAATAGGGCATTGTTGCATCCATCCCTCTTTTGTTAGCCATAATTTTGTGACTCATTTCGTGAATGCCCAGTACTGTCAAGATTGAGGCTGAAAATATTGCTCCTGCAATCAGCGGGTCCATTCCAGAGTTTGCTGAAAAAAATAAATAACCTGAAATAAACGTGGTTGCTATTGTGGCGATTAAGAATGCTAAATTTATTTTGCGGTTGCTTGGTTTAACAGGCGGTTTCTGGACGACTGTTAGAACAATTTGGCCTTCGGTTTTTCTAAGGGTAGCTATGAGGTCTAATTTTTCCAGCTTATCCAATAGCCTAAGAAATGCTTGCTTGGTTTCTTGAGGATACAACAAATAAAAAGTTGGTATGCCCTGATTAAGCAGTGCATCAGTAACTTGAAACTGTTCCCTAACTATCAAAGAAATTTTCTCAAATTCTTCTTGCTGAAAACCCGAAGCAGAGCTGGTGGGCACTTCACTCATAGCTTTTCTTCTTTGTATTCATAATTGCCAATAAAAAAGTGTATTGGCACTTTAATCGATTTCACATCCAAGTTTAATGGCAAGAAAGGGAAACACTTATTCGTTTTTCTGCACTTTCTTTGCGCTGTGATTGTATGCAGATCGAAACCTTCCCTGTCGGAATGCTACAAACAAACTGTTACGTCGTCAATTGCAAAGATACAAAAGAAGCAATCATTATCGACCCAGGATTAGATTTTGCTTCTGAAGCTCAACCAATCTTTAGTTACATTGACAGGGAACAGTTGAAGATAAAATTCATCGTAAACACGCATGGCCACTCAGACCACATAAACGGTGACGGCGTAATGCAGAAAAAATATTCAGTGCCGATTTGTATTCACCAACTTGATGCATCGTTAATTGAAGATATAGAAAAACAAGAAGGGCTAAACAATATCTTGCTAAATGATGGCGATGTTGTGAAGTTTGGAAATGTTAATTTGAAAGTGCTGCATACGCCTGGGCACACAATGGGTTGCATCTGCCTTGTCGGCGATAAAATGATTTTTTCAGGAGATACTCTCTTTGCTGGAAGCATCGGCAGAACCGATTTTCCTGAAAGTTCGCCACGGCATATGGATGGGTCGCTGCGGAAACTGCTTGATTTGCCCGATGGATTGCTGGTTTATCCTGGGCACGGTGAGGTTTCACTGATGGGGCAAGAGAAACGAATAAACCCTTTCTTGCAAGATTTATAGGATTTTTCAACTTTTCGTTACCCTAACTTCACCTTAAGCAAGCATTAATCGGTTCTAAAAGCTGTAAAATAGCGCTTATTTAGTGATTATTGATTGTTTTGGGGCTTTTCTGGTTGAACTGTATTTTTGTCGAACTTATCAGCAATATAGTGTAGTAAGTCATAATATTTAATTAAAAGAGGGCTCAAACCCTATTCGGAGTAGACTATAGAATGTCCCCCCTGCACCTCAAAGAATCATTATCTGGCTTAAAAAAGAAAAAACAAAACGCCAAAAAGAAAAAAGATGACAAAAATGCCATTCCTCCAGCACCACCAAAACCAGTGCCAAGGGGACTAAAGGTAGTTGAAAAATACCCGCTATACGAACCCTTCTCACACGTAGTAATTGTTCAAAACCCAAAAACAGGCGAACACAAATACATTCTAGACGAACTCCAACTTGACGATTTAGAAAGAGGCGTCTACAACAGAATATTAGAAATTCTGCTTGCAGAAATAGAATCACCCAAAGAAGAAATTCTTGACCCACGCAAATTCTTCGCCGAAGAAGCCAAAAAAATTGTTGACAAATACCGAATCAGTTTAGGCTGGCTTCCCGACGTTTCTTGGTACAAAATTTTGTATCATGCAGAACGAGACTTAGTCGGCTTCGGAAAAATTGACCCCTTAATGCGTGACCCAAACATAGAAGACATTTCATGCGACGGAGTAAACAAGCCAGTATACATTTGGCACAGAAATTTCGAATCAATAGAAACTAACCTGCAACTTGAAAACGACGAAATCCTCGACAACATGGTAGTAAAACTTGTCCACATGGCAGGCAAACACGTTAGCTCCGCCTTCCCAATCGTCGACGCATCACTGCCGGGCAAGCACCGACTCGCAGTTGCGTACAGACGCGAAATTACTCCTTTCGGAACAGCTTTCACAATCAGAAAGTTCCGTGAAGACCCTTACTCAATTGTTGACTTAATCAATATTGGGACATTCTCTGAGGAGATGGCAGCCTACTTTTGGGTGTGCCTTGAAAACCGTGCTTCTATAATGGTGTTAGGCGGCACAGCAGCTGGAAAAACAACTGCTCTAAACGCGATGGCATGCCTAATCAAGCCAGGAAGCAAAATCATCACAATCGAAGAAACAGCCGAGTTAAACTTGTCTCATGAAAACTGGGTTTCATTAATTGCTCGACAAAGCTATGGTTTAGGCGGAAGCAACGTCGGAGAAGTTGCACTCTTTGACCTAGTCAAAACTTCAATGCGGCATCGCCCCGACATGTTGATTGTAGGAGAAATTCGAGGTCAAGAAGCATACGTCTTATTCCAAGCTCTAGCAACAGGACACGGTGGCATGGCGACAATGCACGCTGAAAACTTGCTCTCCGCAGTGAAGAGGTTAACGCAGAAGCCAATGGAAATTTCGCCAGCCTATATTCCGTTGATGAATATTGTTCTCTCAGTTCAGCGGGTTCACATTACCAAGAACAACGAGAAGAAAGCTTACCGCAGAGTAATGAACGTTAACGAAGTTGTTGATTACGAAGATTACAGACACCCCTTCAAGTGGAACCCAAAACTAGACGTGCAAGAGGTAGACCTTGAAAAAAGTGAGTTATTAAACGTTATAGCTGACCGTCAAGGCCTAACTAAAGCAGCAATAATCGAAGAAATCGCAAGACGCACAAACGTGCTCAAGTGCATGCGGCAAAAAAACATTCGAAGCTACAAAGACGTAGCCAGCATTATCGCAGAGTATTATTCCAGACCAAAAGGATTCTATGATAAGCTAATTGGGGAGGAGCACAAACCAGTTGCCGCTTCTAGAAAAGCTTGAGGCGTGGTCTTTCCGCCTCTTCGGCGGCTTAGCCCCCAAATTCCTAAAAAACGTTTACCAATTTAAAGATACACTAAACAAGGCACGAATCAAAATCTACCCTGAAACCTACGTTTCCCTAATGCTCTTCACTGCGCTGCTGACGATTCCAGGCTCAGTGATCGCGGTTTTAGTGGTAGCCTTTTTTGGTTTCTTGCCCGCTATCCTTTTGGTTCCCTTGCCGTTCTACGTTATGGCAGGCTTTCTAGCTGCGCCGTTGTCTAAAGCCAGTGACCGCGGAGCGGCTTTAGAACGCGAAATGCCTTTCGTTGCAGCCTACATTAGCGTCATGGCTTCAGGAGGCATAGCGCCATACACCAGTTTCAAACGGCTCTCTGAAGTCGAATTAATGCCTGCTATGAAGGGTGAAGCAAAAGAAATAATCAAAGACGTAGAAATCTTTGGCATTGACCCGCTTAGCGCCTTAGAAAAAGCAGCCAAAGAGAACCCGCTGGACATCTTTAAAGAGTTCCTGTCAGGTTACGCTTCAACAGTTATTATCGGCGGAGACATCGGTCACTTTCTTGAGCGCAAAGCTGAAGACATCTTTAAGGCACGTGCCCTGCGAGTTAAAGCCGCTGCAGAACGCCTTGGCATGCTTATGGAAACCTTCATCATCGTCATGGTCATGATGTCTTTGTGCTTTTACATTCTCTTCAGCGTTGACAACATACAATCAAACGCTACTGCATCATCGCTAACTGGCATGATGATGTACACTTACCTGTTTACGCCTCTGCTTTCGGCTATGTTCGTTTATTTAGCCCACAGCATGCAGCCTAAAACTCCAGTAACTGAAATGCGTCCCTACAAAGTGTTTGGCGCTTGTGCAGGAGTAGCCATTGTGGTTTTCCTGTTGTTAACCAACTTTTTAGGGTTCGCAAGATTGCCGCTGTTTACTGAACTGCAAGCCTTCGTAGATTTGCCCATTGCATTGTCAGTTGCCCTAGTCATAGCCACTGCGCCCGCAGCGTTTGTCAGCATGAAAATGTCAACACACAAAAACAGTATGGAAAGAGGAATCAACAACTTCCTCCGCGACTTAACGGAAGTACGCAAGACTGGGCTGTCGCCTGAAAAATGTATTGAAAGCCTCTCTAAACGAGACTACGGAACCTTCAGCAGGGAACTTCGTAAAATCAGCTCTGAAATCTCTTGGGGTATACCCGTCAAAAAAGTCATCATGGACTTTCTCAAACGCACTAAGAGCTGGATGGTTCAGCTTAACATGTTCTTGCTGGTTGAAACCATCGATGTCGGAGGAGGCACAATCGCCATGATTGAATCTCTTGCACGATTCAACAATTTGACTCAGGAAGTTGAGAAAGAAAAGAAGATGTCAGTTCGCCCCTACATAATGATGCCTTATCTGGCGTCTATTCTGCTGGTGGCAACAACAGTCATGATGCTTGGCTTCACCTCAGGCACCATCGGCGTGGGTCCAGAAGCAGCCGCAGCCGCCAATTCAGGCAGTTTAGATGCAGTAAGAACAGTTTTCGTTGCCAGCGTCATCTTCAACAGCTACTTAATCGGGATAGTGGCAGGAAAAATCAGCGATGAATCCGTCTCCTCAGGCTTCAAACACGCAACCATACTGGTTATCATCTCTTTGATTGCAGCTAAACTCTTGCCCGTGTTCATACAACTTTGAGAAAGGATAAAACATGCAACCAAGAAACCCCC
Source organism: uncultured Candidatus Bathyarchaeia archaeon (assembly GCA_964391275.1). Lineage (GTDB taxonomy): Archaea > Thermoproteota > Bathyarchaeia > Bathyarchaeales > Bathycorpusculaceae > Bathycorpusculum. Next base: position 148 of record CAYMLF010000046.1, on the reverse strand, counting down.
AGCAAAAAAGAAAACTGTTAAACAACAAAAAAGCAGCTAGCCCTGCGATTTCCACGATCATAATGACGGCTGCAACGATAGTGCTGGTTCTGGTTGCGATGGGTTACTCGAACGATTTTCTGGGGAAACGTATGGCGGAAAACGAGTT
>CAYMLF010000045.1:0-12570 GCA_964391275.1 uncultured Candidatus Bathyarchaeia archaeon | reverse complement strand
AGAACCGCCGCACTAGCAAAAGCTAAGAGCACTCCGCAACCCACCACTATCAAAGTTAAGTAAAGGGTTGGCGCTGGCTCTGCCTCAGTTTGCTCGTCAGTAGGTGTGGTCAATGTGTCTGGCGTTGGCGTGCTCGCCGCAGTTTGGGTTGGACTTGGCGAGGCAGAGGGTAACGGTGAAGGAAAGTCAACAATCGCGTAGGGCGGATTTATTGATGCTTCCTTAATCAAGGGGTAATTGTCTTTGTTGAAATCATCAATCACGTATGGCGTGTCTCCTATTCCAGTGTGGTCTATTTGTGCGGCGTTGGGATACTTGGTTGTGTAGTCGCTCCAGTAGTTGCCGCTTGAACCACTATCCCAAACCCAAGTGCCATCACCGCCAGACGCTAAAATATTAATTTTAACGTTTTTGGAATTGTCAACGAAATTGTTGCTGTAAAACAGAGTATAGTAGCTGTTTGAAGTGAACTGTACGCCATAGTTGTTGTTGGCTAACTTGTTGTAGCCGACTCGAACATTGTATGCTCTAAGAGAGATGCCTGCTTCATAGTTCGAAGCTATGTTGTTTCCAAAAATGTTGATGTAGGCGCAGCAGGCAAAGCCGTCGGCTCCATTTGAGGGAAACGTTGAAGAGTAACATGAAATGCCCACTCTATTGCTTGCAATCGTGTTTTCATAAATGTCAATGTGTTTTGAATCAATAAGCAAAATGCCCTCAGTTCCGCTTCGTAAATCGTTTTTCGAGAACGTGCAATTGCTTGAGTAACCGCTGAAAACCACGACCTTCTCAACGCCAGATATTCCAATGTTTTCCAAAGTAATGTTTGACGCGTTTTCAAGGCTAACGCCCGAGATGCAATCGCGGATTTTCACGTTTTTTATAGTTACGTTTGCTACTCTATCAGGCACTTGAATCCCAGGGTACCAGCCTGCTGGAACCGTTAAACCGCTTATATTTACTGGAATCTGGGTAATACTGAAACCGTTGCCGTCAAAAACGATGTTGCTGCACTGCATCACAATCGAGTGCTCAGTATCATTTGTAAGCGTGTAAGTGTTGCCACTGCGCTGGATAGGAGCTGACGAGGGCTCAATACTTCCGTCAGGTTTAATGTAGATTTGAGAAGGCTTCTCAGGAAGATTCGAAGGATTCCCAGCTACAGACACAACAAACTGAGCCCCAACAACAGAAAAAAGCAACACCAAAACAAACGTTAAAGCCAACGCTTTCAGCTTCACGGCTTAACCACTCCGTCTTTTCCAAAATAGTAGGACAGCCACGCCAACCACCACCACAACCGTGCCAGAGCCAGCAGCTAGGAGGGCTGATGGAAAGGGTTCTGGTTGAATATATGGGCCTGACCCCAACATGGTTGTAGATGGATTTTGGGTTGGCGTGACCGACGATATAGAAGAGAGAAAGGGTAAGTTTGAGGCGAGGCTTTCAGTAAGCGACATTAGTGTGCCTCCTCTGGTTTGGGTTTTCTAAAGTACAGCCAAAGACCAACTATGGCAACAGTGGTTGACGCTAACACAGCTATAACCTGCCCCATCGAAACGGGTTCAGCTACAGGCGAACTAGGCGAGGCAGAAGGAGAAAGCGCTGGAGACGCTAAATCCTCGTATACCTCAATGGACAACCCGATTTCTTTGAGCGAAACTGGATTCATCCGAGGATACTCATCAGAATTTGCCTCATTAATCACGTAGGGAGCGTCGCCTAAGCCGTTACCGTTCTGGTCTGTCCCGTTGTAGTCGCTCCAGTAGTTACCCACTGAACCGTTGCACCATTGACAAACAGAATAACGCGTTCCGCTGCCGCCAGACCAAATCGGCTCAAGCCCACCCGCAACCTGATAAGTGTTATTAACAAAGTTGTTTTGGTAAACCATGTTGTTGTCGGCGTAAAGCAGGGCTAAACCGATTTTGCAGTCGGTTATGTTGTTGCCCACCATCAGATTATCACGGGTAAACTTGAACCAAACCGCTTTGTCAGAAATGTTAAAGAGAGTGTTTCCTAAAACCTGATTCTCAAAACTTGCAGTGACCTCTTGTGGCGAAAGCAAATCGTCAAAAACTGCAATGCCCTCAGATGACGAAGCAATCTTGTTGGCTTCAACCAAGCAATTCGAACTACGCAGCAGATAGATGCCGTAAGTCGCTGAGTTAATCAGGTTTTTGACGAAACGGTTGCCTGACCCCATAGAAGCCAAGATGCCATGCTCATTATTAACCAAACGGTTACCAGAAATACTGCAGTTACAAACCCCACTCATCAATTGAACGCCATCCCGCCCTTCACTGAAGGTAAAACCCGACACGTTAACGCCACTGCAACATATTCTGCAGGGAACTACCCCATAAGGTTCAGACGTGTTTCCATCAACAAAAACCGAAAAACAGCTCTCCCCAACCAACGAGATAGACTTGTTGATTTCCAAGTTTTCATGATAACTTCCAGCTTTAACGTAAACCGTTGAACCCTCCCCTGCAGCGTCAATGGCAGCTTGAATCGTCGCGTAATCGTCTGGAACCACGAGGGCGTCAGATTCAGCGGTCACAGAAACGGCGACGGACGGCAGCGTAATTAACGCTAAAATAAAGCCAGCCATCACCCTTCTGTCCATACCCTTTTAGCCTCAAAAAACACTGCTCAATTAAGCGTAAAAAGCGTATTCGTCAAGAAACCTTGACTAAATATTGTCCACAAAACAGAACACCCTTAGTCAAACTTTCTTGACTAACAATTCAACATACCTGCTCACCCCAAAACAGGCTGAAAAACGGCATTTTCGCAACAAGTTTTATAGACTTACACTTCACTATAAACTCTGCATAGTGGGAATAGCCAAATGGTAGCAGGCTCTGAAGAAGAAATCTACTCAATCATGTTCACCTCGCTGAAGCATCCAGTTCGCCGAAAAATCCTGCGCATGCTCGCAGAGAAACCCATGACTTTCATGCAAATGGTTGAAACCTTGGGCGTCTCCACTTCACACTTAACCTATCACCTTGAAGCCCTAGGCGAGCTTCTTTCTAAAAGCGAAGAATTGTATTACCTGTCAACCTTTGGTCAAGCAACAATTAGCGCCATGAGAGGCGTAGAAGAAGTTCCCGAAGTCAAAGTTAAACAACGCATAAACCTGCCAAACAAGTGGAAAGCACTCTTTGCAGGATTACTGGTTTGTGTAGTGCTGCTTGCTAGCCTAAACGGGCTACAGTACGCATCTCTAGCTCAACTGGCAAGCTCAGAGGAGTCACTTAGAAGAGAAAACGAGCAGTTGCTTTCATGGGGCATCGGCACCAGCAAAGTAGCCTCTCTACTACACGATGTAGCCCAAATTGACATAACAAAATACAGAACCACCCTTCTCGGCAACACGCTCGAGTACCGCAATGACATAGGCGCAGCAGAAGAGGTGCTAAGATACACCTTGCAAAGCAGCGAAAGCAACCTCGACGCCATCTTACGCTTCAGAGACAACCACCTCTCGCACTACGGACTCAACCCAATCGAGAGCAAACCTGTCCTAACACAAACCCAACCCAATGACCTGCTAGAAAACGCTAAAGCAACGCTTGAACGCTACAAAGCCTACAGCGGCGACGCTTACATAGACGAAATGATAAACCTGCTGAACACCGTGAACACTTCAACTGACACCGAGGTTTGGCAAGGAAACATGAAGCTTAAAATCATCTTTGGCGAAGCTGGAAGCGGGGAACTTAAATGGTTCTACAGCGAACAGGGCATTGATTACCCATCTAAAAGCTTACACATGGTTTTCGAAAACTGGTACCTCAAAGAGTTAACTGACGGCTACTTCCTCTTCAGCATCGGCACCAGCAACCTAGAAATCACCCAAAACGAAGCGATAGCCATAGCTAAAAACTACGTTAAAGGCTTAACATGGAGCATCGGCGGCAAACAAGTCAACGGCTTCAACGTACTTGATGAACCCGTGTCAGTGCAGCTTGCACCTCACCCAAGATCAGGCTCCAGCGGACTCATCCCCTACTGGTACATCGTGCTGCGGCTCGACCAAACCTACGAGGGAGGCATAAACACGGTGACAGTGGGCATCTACGCAGACAACGGTCAAGTCCAACACGTACAAATGCTAAGCGGCTAAACCCGCACAAGCGCTTCAGCCACTGCCACATAACACCTCAACGCTTCATCATCCACAAACGACGTCAAACGCAAACCTGCAGCTTCAAACAAATCCAAAAAAGCCGTCAACGTAAAAGCTTTTTTCAACCCAGTCACCACCAACGCGCCCCCAGTTTTAGCAACCCGTTTAAACTCGCAAAGCGACTGCTGGGGCTTAGGCATGTTTTGCAGCACCGTAAACGAAAAAACCATGCTGAAAGAAGCATCTTTAAAGGGCAAATGGTCAGCGTCAGCCTGCACCAATTGCACGTTTCCAAACTGTGCTGCATGCGTTTTAGCCTTCAAAAGAAGCATACGTGAAACGTCAACGCCCACAACCGTTTCCACCCTGCCAGCAACATGCTTGAAAAACAAGCCGCTTCCACAGCCCACATCCAAAACAGCGCCGCCTTGCACCTTCACGTTCTCGAGTGCTCTGCCATACTTGGCTTGCTGCTCTTCTCCATACAAGCCCTCGTACAGTTCTGCAGATAAATTATAACGCTGCATCACTCTACGTTTCTTGCTCCAAACAGTCAAAGATTTTCCTTCAAATAATCTTATGTACTCAGAAGCTGTCTAAAATACCCTTAGCTGAAAAACCGTGCAAGAACACAACAACAAACTCTCCATACTCACTGAACCGTCATTAGCGGACGCGAAAGTGCTGATTGAAAAAGCGTTTGTGCAGCGAAAAACCTTAATCGTTGCAGGCAACTGCAAAGTCGACTACACTGGCAGGGCAAGCTCAAAGTTGGAACTGGGCGAACGCATATTAATCATTAAAGCCGACGGCAGCCTACTCGTGCATCGCCCAACAGGCTACGAACCAGTAAACTGGCAACCATCAGGCAGTGTTTTCCACGCACAACTCAAAGATGACCTGCTGGAAGTGCATGCGGTACGGCAAAAACCCAGAGAGCACGTTAAAGTCCAATTCACCAAAATCTTTATGGTTTCATCCCTAAACCTGCTGGACGCAGGCGACTTCACGCTTAACGCCAGCGAAGAAGACATGCACAGAGCCATTCTGCTCAGACCAGAACTAATTGAAGAAGGCTTAAAACCCATCAGTTGGGAGAAAAAGGTTGAACCAGGCTTTGTGGACGTCTACGGCATGGACAAAGCGGGTCGGCTGGTGGTGATTGAGGTTAAACGTAAAATCGCCAATAAAGAAGCCGTGCTGCAACTTGCAAAGTACATCGACGCCATCAAAACCAAAGCCGATAGGCAAATCCGCGGCGTCTTGGTTGCTCCAGGCTTAGCTAAAGACGTGCAAACGCTGCTTGTTTCGATGGGTTTAGAGTTTAAAGCGTTAGACCCTAAAAAATGCGCTGAAGTGCTAAAGAAATCTGGTCCAACCTCAAAACTGGAATCATTCTTCAGCTAATCCGCCATAACAAGTATCCAGCCAAAAAGCAATAGAGAAACTACCCGTTATTACCGATAAATCTTAAAAAACTAACAAGATAATAGTTTGCAGGAATCCTATGCTAGCCACAGCCACAAAACAGCTTGTTCTCTCATTCGCGGTGCAATCAGACAACCGCAAAGAACTCCTGAGCCTCGATGCTGAAGCTGCGGCAATCTACGCGCAAGCAGAGTTGGAGCGGAAGAGCGGCGGCATCCTAAACCAAAACGAAGAAAAAATCCTCTACATCACAAAAATCGGTTACCCCCTATGGCTAATTCCCAAAGGCGAAACAACCTATGTTTTTGACGGTTTAAACAGGTCCAGCTACACTTGGCAGTTTTACGAAGATGACCAAACCAAGTTACTAACCCAAAACTTCGAAGCGAATTTCAAAATCAGAGAAACATATACAGCGTTTCTGCAAAATTACCAAAACAGAGTCGGGCAAGCGTTGATTCGTAAAGAATTGGCGTGCAACGGGTTAATTGCATCGGATGACTTTCTTAAAGAAATCGACGCATACCGCAAAGAAACCCAAGAGGGCAGCAACGTATCCTTGATTTACCCAGTTTTAGAGGAAGCAAAGGCAAACTCTGTTGTAAACCAAATTGAAACCCTACAAGCTCAATTTAAAGAGCAAACAGAAAAACTAAGGCAACTATCGCTTCTAATCATTAAAACAACCAGTCAACACACAACCGCCCTACAATTTGAGTCAGACGCTGTTGCAGAAGAAACCAAAGCAAAAATTAAAGCCATAGAAGAAGTAATTAACCCAAAAATTGCTATCCTAAAGAAAGAGTACAATAGAAAAATTGACAATATGGAGAAGAGCATTGAGAAAGAAAAATCGCCTCTTGTAAAACGTAAAGCTAAACTGAAAAAATCCATTGATTCTCTGGATATAAAAAGTGGGCAGTACAAAAAGCATGTTAAGGTTCAGTCAAACAAGGGTAATTCTTACTCAGTGGAGAGCTGGAAGAAAAAGCTAAAGAAAGCGCAAAAAGAACAGTCGGAACTTGAGAAGTTACAAGAGGCAGTTGAAAAACAGCTGAAACGCCTAACTGAAGAGAGAAACAGAGAAACATTTAGGCTAAAAGATGAACTTGAAGCAAAAATACGGCTGGAGCGTCAACCAATAGAGGACTTGGAGGCTTCACGAAACGCTAAAATGCAAGTTTTCAGGCAAGAAATCGAGAAGATACACAGGTTAACAAAACCATTTTTGGAAGAGCTAAGCCAAGCAGTTAAACAAAGAGAAAACATCACCTCCAAAACACAAGAGTTAGGCATACCATCAGACGCTAAAATGAAAACTTCTGCGCTGTTCTACGTGCCATTCTATGTAGTTTGCTATGAGATGGTTGCTTCAAAACGTTACTTGATTGTTCCACCATCACTGATTGGCAACCTTGGGTTTTCTTCAAAACTGAAAAGTGCGCTAGGCAGAGCCAAAATCAAAGATTTGTTTGCTACGCGGTTTAGGGCGATTTCAGGGTTAGCTGACAAGATTCGGTTAAGCCTTGAGAGTGACTCAGGTTTTGAAGCAAATATTGAGCAGATATCACTTAAAACAAACATTCTAAAGGACAATACTGGGCGAGTAGATATCAAAAAAGGTTTAGCACATCTTAGAGAGGAAGGTTGGCTCTCAGATACGGAATACCAAAGTTTAACCCAAAAAGTATAACGCTTTCTAAATATCAAAGGCTTAATTTCACATTTCAAAAACTTTTATTGAAGCATACTTTTCCTACTAGATAGATTGGCGTTTTTCATTTAGCAGTGATGAAGCAATGGCTTTTGAAGAATTCATTCTCAAAGTTTCAAACTTAAAAGTTACATTACAAAATCAAACCATACTAGATAACCTAACCTTTAACGTGAGGAAAGGCACTACTCTTGCGATTCTTGGCCCCAATGGTGCTGGAAAATCAGTTTTGCTACGGACACTGCTTAACCGTTTACCCTACGAGGGCAAGATTGAGTGGACTGAGAAAACAAAAATTGGTTATGTTCCCCAAAACGTGACTGTTGCTGACATTCCCTTGACGGTTGAAGAGTTTCTTTCGATGGGTGAAGGGATAAACCCAAATAAAGCTTTGGAACTGGTTAAAATCAGAGATGAAAGCGTCCTAAACAAGCGACTTGGGGTTTTGTCTGGCGGCCAGTTGAGGCGGGTTTTGATTGCTTGGGCGCTTAATGACAAGCCTAACGTGCTGTTTTTAGATGAGCCAACAACAGGCGTGGACATGGATAGTGAAGAGCCTATTTACCTGATGCTTAATGACATCAAGCAATCTCAGAACATAACGATTTTTCTGATTACGCATAACATTCACATTATACAGGAGTACACCGATGATTTGCTGGCAATAAACAAGTGCATAACTTTCTGCGGAAAATCAAAGGAGATAGCAGAGCTTTCCACCCAAAAAATGATTTACGGAGAACCAGTCTGCGTCGAATCAATCGAGGGAGAAAAACAAAGCCATGTTTGACATCAACGTTCTCTACAGCCTAATCATATCCGCATTCGTGGGAGTCGCAGCGGGTTATTTAGGTTCACTGATGGTTCTTGAAAAAATGGCTCTAGTCGGCGACGCTCTCTCACATGTAGCTTTACCGGGACTAGCCATTGGCATCATATTCAACTTTGACCCCTTAATTGGAGCTTTTGCTTTCCTTTTTGCTTCTGCAGCCTTGATTTGGCATATCCAAAGGGTCACCAAAATTTCTTTTGACGCTTTGGTTGGTGCAATGTTTACCTTAGCTTTAGCGGTGGGGATACTATTGATGGGTGACGATTTGGAAGCGTTAGAAGAAGCGCTTTTTGGAGACATTTCACAGGTTACATTGTGGCATCTTACAGCGGCAATAGTCATTTCTATCGTGGCAATCCTGTTAACCCGCTTCATTTACAAGAGACTGGTTTTAGGAATGATTTCTGAAGATTTAGCAGTTTCAAAAGGAATCAACGTTGCAAAAACAAACCTGCTCTACCTCTTCCTTGTCTCACTAGTCGTTGCTATCGGCATACAAATTGTCGGAACATTGCTTGTGGGTTTCTTAGTGATTGTTCCCGCCATCGCATCCAAAAACCTAAGCAAGGGCATGAAGCAATACGCGGTTTTCAGCGGCATCTTCGGTTTAGTATCAGGGATAGTTGGGATACTGCTGGCTGCTTACCTTGAGTTACCGCCTGGACCGATGGTTGTAATAGTGGGGATAGCAGTATTTGCAGTAACAGTAATAGTTAACTGGAGATTAAAACTGTCAACTTAAAGGTGACTTGGATGAAAAAGTATGGTGGAAAAACCACAACTGCAATAATACCTTATCCTCAAGACAAGATTTTGCTGATAAAACGTGACACTGTGCCGTTCAAGGGGTACTGGGCTTTGCCTGGAGGAAGACTAGACCCAGGAGAAACCATCGAGCAATGCTGCATCCGCGAAGTTAAAGAGGAAACAGGTTTAGACGTTTTAATTGTTCGCAAGGTGGGCGAGTATCATGAGCAGGGCGTCATGGATGATGTGGAATACAATTATTACCCAACCTGTTTTGTGGTTAAAGTGGTTGGAGGAGAAATGAAGAAGCAAGATAGCGAAATTCAAGATCTCAAGCTCTTTAGTCTACAAGAACTGCCAAAAACTTTGGCTTTTGAGCATAACCAAATGATACAAGACTATCTAAAAAAGCTCTAACCTCCTTTTCCAATTTAAAGCAGTTTTTGTCTGCTTGCACCTGTAAAAATCTTTAATTACTCTACAATACATAAGTGCAGAAGGAGAACTGAAATGCCAAGAGCTTATGTTTTGCTTAATGTGGAGTCTGGTTCAGAAGATACTGTCTTGAAACAGTTACAGAACATTAGCATAGTTGAAGAAGCATACGTTTCCTACGGCGTCTACGATTTAATCGTTAAAGTTAAAGCAGACACTATGGAAGAAATGAAAGAAACCATTTCCCACAAAATCCGCAGCATAAACCAGGTCCGCTCTACTTTAACTTTGATAATGATTGAAGATTAATCAATGCTAACCACTTCGCCGCTTACCGTTTAGTAAAGTTAACGATTACTTAAAGAACCGATTTTTTTAAGCGGCTAATTTCTCGTTAAATCTATATGCCCTAACAGTCTATACTATAGGCTGATGTGTTATGGCAACCGATGCTCAACGTGTAAAGAAGCCTAAGCTTCCAAAAAAGAAGCTGCTTAAAAAAGCCCTCAATAAGAAATAGTTCTCTAAAACAGCAAAAAAGAATTGAAAAAGTAGCGGTTTTTCCGCTTATTTCTGCGTTGCTAAATACTTGAGGTGGAATGGTTTGATTACAATTCCAGACTTTAAGTCTGAGTGGAAGGTTTGGCTTTCAACTACCCAATCGGATAGTTCAGAGTCGTGTGCTCTGATGAATTCAGAAAAACTTGAAAAGTTTTCGTGAAGTGAAAGGCACACTGCATCCCAGCCCATGCCGCGGCCATCCAATACAAGAATGACGTTGGGTTGCTTTAGGTACCATTCCTTAAGTTTTTTCAACGCTTGATTTTTATCTTCGCCTGTTTTATGCTTTAGTTTGCTTTTTATGAAAGTGAACGCAGATATTTCAAATCCGATTTGACCGAATTTTGGAATAACTGTGTAGCCTTCGATAAAGTTTTCTTCAAGCATTGCTCGTCTTCGGGTAACAGTTGGTTGAGAAACGCCTAACGCTTTAGCTAGTTGTCTATCGCTTCGGTGTGAATCCTTCATCAGTTCGAAGAGAAGCTTGTAGTCTATTGGTTTTAAGTCTTTCATTGGAATCATCTTGTCGTTCCTATGCATTTTTTAATATACTATATAAACATTGTCTGTGTTTTTAATCAATATTGAATTGTTTTATACACAAACAGCCCGATAATTTTACAATTTGCTAACAATAAATTTTAGCATTCGAAACAAATAAACCTTACTTTTGAAAAAACAAATAAGTGTTGTTTAGTCTTGGCACTCACTTGCTTTCGCAAAAAGCATGAGCAGAAAAAAACAGCTTGAGCATCAAACACTGGGGGGCACGCGCTAAAGAAAACAACAATGCTTATTTGACTAAACTGGTAAGACTCAATCAAGTGAACATGTTATGTCTACTCCACTCAACCAAAGCGTACGTGACGAAGTAACTAGTTTACTGCAGAAGCTAATACAAATCAACACCACAAACCCTCCTGGAAACGAAACAGCAGCCGCCCAACTTCTAAGTCGTGAACTGAGCAGCGAAGGGTTCGAATGCGAAATAATAGAGTCTAAACCCTCAAGAGGCAGCGTAATCACCAAGCTAAAAGGCACAGGCGAGGGACCAAGCCTGCTTTTGCTTTCACATTTAGACGTGGTAGCAGCCAATCCAAACGAGTGGACTGTTGACCCTTTCAGCGGAGAAGTTAAAGACGGCTTTGTCTGGGGCAGAGGCGCATTGGACATGAAAAGCATGACTGCAATTGAAGTTATGACTATGAAACTTTTGAAGCGAAACAACGTTAAACCCAAAGGCGACATTTTGCTAGCGGCAACAGCGGACGAGGAAAAAGGCGGCTTTGACGGCGCAGGCTACCTGCTGGCAAAGTATAAAGATAAAATTTACGCTGACTACGTACTTAACGAGGGCGGCGGAACAGCGGTGCCAACCAAAAACGGCAACGTCTTCACTGTTAACGCGGCAGAAAAAGGCATACTATGGTTCAAAATTAAAGCCAAAGGAACGCCTGGGCATGGGTCAACGCCCAATGTGGCTGACAACGCAGTGTTATGCATCAACAGCATAATCAATAAACTCGCAAGTTACACGCCAGAGATCAGGTTTATTCCCACGGTTAAAGGCTACTTAGAGGAGATTGCCAAGAAAAACCCAGCGCTTCAAAAGCCGTTCAGTGAAATGCAGGCTAACCCAGAGCATAGCGAGCAAATCCTCGATGCTTTGGCAAGGCAGGGTGAGCCATTGGCTGAGGAGATAAGGCCAAGAATCAAGATGACGCTTACGCCAACCATGATTAGTGGAGGCGTTAAAGAGAACATTGTGCCCTCAGAGTGTGAAGCTATCTTTGACTGCCGATTGCTGCCTGGGCAGACTGTGGAGGAAACCTTGGCGTTGATTAAGAGCCTGCTTAGTGATGTGGGTTTAGAGAAGTTGTCGCTTGAAATTATTCACGCTCATGAAGGCTCCGAATCACCGATGCAAACGCCGCTGTACAATGCGATTTCTAGCGTTCTGCGCGAGTTTGAGCCAAACTGCAGCGTTTCGCCAACGCTTATGACAGGGGGTTCGGATTCGCATTTCTTCCGCGAAGAAGGCAGTGTATGCTACGGTTTTCACCCAATGCATCCTGAGCCTCCAGTAAACGGCAGATTCATCAAACGTGAACACGGTATAGACGAACGAATCTCAGTGGATAACTTGGTGTTTGGAACAAACGTCATGTTTGAGACTGTAAAGAAATTCATGGCTTAACCGATGCCTTTTGATTTTAGCAGGTTTGCCTTACCAGATAATTCCGCACTCAATTATTGTATCGTCAAAGCCTTGAGCTGTAAAACCTGCCTGTTCAAAATAGCGAACACCCAACGTCACGTTTACTTCATTGTCAGTTTGCGGCTCAATAAACACTAAGCCCCTGTCCACAGTATCAAAGCAGACTAGACCATGAGCACGTTCGCCGGCAAATTCGATATAGACGTTGCCTGCCCTGTAGCCTTGATTGAAAGCGTTGTTGCAAACTTCTTGTGTGAAGTCATAGCAGTTATAGCTTTTTATGTTGTAGGTGTTCAAGTCGGTTCTGTCTGACAAAATGAACGCTTTCATCTCTGCGTATGTGGGGTCTCGGATGTTGTATCCTGTTCCAGCGCCGTCTTTTGTTCCGCTTATGTAGCCTTCTGTGTAGCCTTTTAGGTATGCTTCATCGATGTTTGGGTTGGCGGATGTTGTTGGCTGGCTGACGATTGATGAGGTTATTATGGCTGTTGCTATGA
>CAYMLF010000044.1:0-12723 GCA_964391275.1 uncultured Candidatus Bathyarchaeia archaeon | reverse complement strand
AGAGAGACCTCGCCGTCTTCAACATAGCACAAACCCCTCAATCTTGGGCTACAGCACATAGCAGTATAGAATCAATCAAAACATTTATTCTATCTCACCGAATAACCCGTTAAGGTAAATGCATGCCAAAGCTGATAGCAATTGTCGGCGGAAAACATTCAGGAAAAACCACGATAATTGAGCATTTGATAGCTGAGCTTAAACGCCGAGGTTACCGTGTGGGCGCAATAAAGGAGATGGTGCGGATTCCAACTTTGGACACGCCGCAGACAGAAACCGACCGCTACACGATTGCAGGTGCAGAAACAATTGTGGCTGTCCCAAGAGATGAAACTGTTGTTTTCATCAAAAAACGGCTCAGCCTAAAAGAAATCTTGCCTTTTGTTGCAGCGTTGGATTATGTAGTTTTGGAAGGCTTTGAAGTTGAAAAGGCGCTGCCAAAAATTGTTGCAGCAAAAACCGCAGACGAAGCCCAAAGTTACCTTGACGAATCAGCCATTGCAGTTTCAGGAGTAATCACTGATTTGCAAGAGGAAACCAAAAAACTCAGGCTTAATATTCCAATTCTCCAAGCCATAAAACAAGCAAAAGTGCTCGCCGACTTAGTTGAGAAAAACGCGTTAAAAAAATAGGATGCAGAAGTCAACGAACCTCTATGGCTGCTACGCCTCTAACCCATCTTTGCGCAAACTGGTCGCTGCCAATAATCAGCCGCACTGGTCCTTCGCCGCCGTCTTTCAAGGCTGATAGTGGCTGGTCGTCTTTTTGGTAAGCTATTATGGTGTCTTGTTTCATGGCGTCTTGGATTGGTATGCTTGTTCCGTAACCGTCTGAGGCTTGAACAAAGACTGACGTAGCATTGGAGGCAACACCAGCGTCTGTAAGAAGCTCACTCAGTTTGACTCCTTTGTAATTGAAAACGCCGTTGTCTGACGGGCGACTGCTAGAGGATAAAGTTACTTGGACAGTGGTTGAAGCCATAGCTTCAAGCTGGCTAAAAGTGGTGTTGGACGGGTTGTTTACTTGTCCTTTGATTTGAAGTGTTCCTTCCCCAGTTTGAGCTGGACGAGTATAGACGTATAGGGGAATTAAAGCGACAAATAATGCGACTACCAATACGAGTACAAGTTTAGTGTTTCTTTTCATGTTGTTTTTTCTCCGAAACGTGTTTTTGGGATTCTGGCAAGGAGCGTGTTCGCAATGAATCCGCCGATGCAGCCGCTTATCGCAGCAACAACGGATAGAAACGCTAAAACCAAGAGAGGCAAAGCTAAAACTAGCGCGCCTACCAAAAGGGTTCCGACAACGTTTGCAATAGCTGAAGCACCAGCACAGCAAGCTAAACAGCATGCTTTATGCCTTGAAATGAGCAAGAAGCCGTCAATGGCTAAGCCGGGCGCCAGATAAATTACAAATGACAGCAGCCCAAAATTGCCAAACGGCATGACCAAGCTGATGAATGCTTGGGTTAACGAGACCATGCTTGCTATGCCGCGTTTGCGGATTAACCCGTAAGCCATGACTGGCCACATCATGTACAAACCGCCCGCGACTGCGCCGGTGGGAACGTAGAGTGCGCCTGTGAAGACTGCGATGAGGGGGTGAAGTATGTTTTTTGATGCTATGCCTAAGCTTGCAAAAAGCGCTGTTAGGACTAAGTCTGTTGTGGCAATTTTCAGTGTGCTTTGATGCGGGGTTTGGAGATTCATGCCAAACACGATGTTATCAACTTATAACATCGTTCAAATAAACTTTCCCCAAACAAACTGGCAAAAACAACAATAAATCCAGAAGCGTCAACTACGGCAGTTCTTTCAAAAACCTGCCCATCATTACCTGTGCACTCCTGTAACGCCGCACCAAATCCCTGCCAAAATCAGTAACTTCAGACGACCCACCGCCTTTAGCGCCACCGCGAACCCTGGTAACCAATGTTTCGCCTAACCGTTTTTCTGCGAGGCTGATTCTGTGCAAAGCGTACCTGTAGGACATGTTAAGGTTTTCTGCCGCCTCCAAAAGCGAGTGGTGCTTGTCGATTGCTTCTATGAGTTCTGCTAAACCGTTGCCGAAAACTGCTTCGCTTTTATCATTAACCATCCAGAGTTTAACTTCATAACGTAGAGCGCACATTTTGGGTCACTATGCTTTATTTGCGTTTGATTGGACTTAAGTTTAGCGTCTTTTGAGGTTTGCTGGCTGTTTTTTCGGATTGGTTGGTTGGGTTTTTTGGTTGTTTGTATGTTTGGTTTGTGTGGGATTGATGGTAAGGCTTTTATAGGGACTGTATATACCGTATATACTCAGAATACTTGTATGTATTGTATAGGGATGAATGGAGAATGGAAGCGTCCACAAATCAAACAAAACAAAATACAATTCTTGAAAAAAACCAACTAAACCCACAGACAAAGCGGCTAAAAATTTATGCCCCAGACATAGCCGAAAAAGCCAAGGCAGGACAATTTCTGATAATAAGAGTCCATTCAAACAGTGAAAGAATCCCCTTAACGCTCTCCAACTGGAGCAAAAGCGAGGGCACCGTTACAGTGATTTTTCAAGAAGTAGGCTTCTCCACCACGGAACTGGGTGCCTTAAAGGTCGGAGAAAGACTTCAGAATCTTGCAGGACCATTGGGTAACCCAAGCGAAATCAGGAATTATGGGAAAGCAGTGGTTGTCTGTGGCGGAGTTGGAACAGCAGTAGCTTATCCAGTAGCTAAAGCCCTCAAGGAAGCAGGAAACACAGTTATAACAATCATGGGTGCAAGAAACAAAGACCTCTTTATACTTGAAAACGAGGTTAAAGCCGTCTCTGACCAAGTGTTCATTTCAACTGACGATGGCTCAAAAGGACAAAAAGGCTTTGTCAGCGACATCCTCAAAGGCTTAATCGCTAAAGAAAAATTTGACATTGTATTTGCGATTGGTCCCCCAATTATGATGAGCGTAATAGCCGACGTTACCCGTCCCTTTGGTATAAAAACAATCGTTAGCTTAAACCCGATAATGGTTGACGGCATGGGAATGTGCGGCGCCTGCAGAGTATCCATTGGCGGCCAAACAAAATTCGCTTGCGTTGATGGACCTGAATTTGATGCCCACCAAGTTGATTTTAAGGAATTGATGCAGCGTCTAAAATGCTACACATCAGAAGAAAAGTGTGCGCTTCAATTAAACCAAAAAGTAGGAGGAACATGTACATGTCACAACTAAACAAACAAATTAGCTCTCAAAATCGCTTTAAAGCAGTAGAAGTTTCCAAACAAGAACCAAAAGTACGCATAAAAAACTTCAAAGAAGTAGTTTTAGGTTACACTGAAGAGCAAGCTTTAGCGGAAGCTTCACGTTGTCTAACCTGTGCAAATCCGCAATGCGTAAAGGGCTGTCCCGTCAGAGTTGACATTCCAGCATTCATCAAGCACATAAAACAGAAAGAATACCATAGCGCAATCCAAAAAATTAAGGAAAAAAACAGTTTACCCGCAATCTGTGGCAGAGTCTGTCCCCAAGAAGAACAGTGCCAAAAACAATGTGTCCTTGCCAAAAAAGGTGACCCAGTCTCTATTGGTCGACTTGAACGGTTCGTAGCAGACCTTGAGTACAAAAAAGGCATAACTGTTCAGCAACCGAAAGCAAAAAATGGCAAAAAAGTTGCAGTAGTCGGCGCTGGACCGGCAGGATTAACCGTTGCAGCTGATTTAGCAAAACTCGGCTACCAAGTGGATGTTTTTGAAGCTCTGCACACTGAAGGCGGCGTGTTAGTTTACGGTATTCCAGAATTCCGTTTACCAAAGCAAATTGTTCAAGCTGAAGTTAACTACATCGAAAAACTAGGCGTAAACCTGCATAAAGACGCATTAATCGGCAGATTATTCACCGTAGATGAATTGTTCAAAAAAGGCTTTGACGCCGTATTCATAGGAACAGGCGCTGGGCTTCCAAAATTCCTCTGTATTCCAGGAGAAAACCTAAACGGAGTCTACTCAGCCAACGAATTCCTAATTCGCGTTAACCTAATGAAATCCTACAGGTTCCCAGAGTTTAAAACGCCATTAGGAATAGGCAAAAATGTTGCAGTCATCGGTGGAGGAAATGTAGCTTTAGACTCAGCTAGATGCGCTCTACGTTTAGGAGCAAAAACCGTTAGCATAATCTACCGCAGATCCAGAGACGAAATGCCCGCCAGAGAAGAAGAAATTCTTAACGCTGAAGAAGAAGGTATAGACTTCAAATACCTTGCTGCGCCAACAAGGTTTGTCGGAGACGACCAAGGCAAAGTAAAAGCTATGGAATGCGTGAAAATGGAGCTTGGTGAACCTGACGCGTCAGGCAGACATAAAGCTGTGGCCATTAAAGGTTCTGAATCAATGCTTGATGTTGACACGGTAATTGTTGCCATTGGACGCACTCCTAATCCGATAATTCGGGTTACAACGAAAGGTTTGGAAACGTTAAGCGGTGGCATAATAGCGATTGATAAAAAGACTGGCAAGACAAGTTTGGAAGCGGTTTACGCTGGCGGGGATATAGCGACGGGTGAAGCAACTGTTATCAGCGCTATGGGTTCAGGCAAAATAGCTGCCAGAAGCATACATAACTACTTAAGTAAAAAAGAAGAAAGCGAAATGTTATTGGATGAGTTATCCGCCAACTCGTCTTAATCATTTTCTTTCTTGTTAGTCTTCTAAAGACTCAGGCGTAGATGATTTAAACGCACGGTTTACTGCCATCTCAGCGATTGCAAAAGCACAGTGAGAAATTCTTTTTATGTTATCTCGGATAGAGCAAATTGCACATACAAGTTCAGCGCTCTTCTGTGTACCTGTGAAAGCTTTCGATGCGATTTCAACCTCAAGTTTATCAATCCTTTGTTTATGCTTCATAATTTCAACTGCTCCAGACACATCCTTTGAGAAGAAAGATGAAACCGCTTTGATGTACAATTCTGTAGCTTCCGTTCCAGCAGTAATCATGAGAGCCAAAACCTCATTTGGAATCTTTTGGCGAGTTCCTTTAAGCATTATCATGTGCCGTGAAATGTCAGATGCATAGTCGGCGGCATATTCCATTCTATAGACAAACATTTGATGATCCATGCAATCAAGCGGGTCAACATGTAATTCATTCGCCAAAATAGGATCTTGAGCGGCGTTGCGTAAGATTCGAAGAATGAAGAAAGCGAAATGATCCACATCATCGTCAAGTGAAAAAACTGACTTAGCCAGGTCAATATCGTTGTTTTTTAAAGCATTGATTGCGCCTTCGCACATTGAACGTGAAATCAAATGCATGCGTTGAAGTGCCTGCTCAAGAGACGCTTTTGATTCATCCATTAAATTTTGGATGTAAACGCATTTAGAATCGGCTTCCATAACTCTCATGTACAGCCTTCCTGCCATATTGCGAATTGCTTTGGTTTGGGCTACAGTAAAGATTTTTTCTGAGGATAAAATAATGCCTGAGTACCCGTTAAGGAAGGCGCCCAAGATTTTTTGAGTTATCAGTATTTCTTCCTCGTTTGCTCCTATGCCTAACGTTATTTCTTTTGGTTCTCCTTTTTTGACTGCGCTTGGATAGATGACCAAGGAGCGGTCACGTTGTATATTGAAGGAAACGGTGTCGCCTTTTTTCAGGTCGTTTAATTCCATCCAATCCTTTGGTAGAGAAACAACCAAGGAAGATTTACCTAAAGACATTATCTTCCGTTCCATAACTTGCCCCTGATTATTTATACTGTGCTTTGATTAATACATTTTTGCTTTTGTTCATATTAATATGAATAAGAATATATTTTATCTTGAAAAAAGCAGAGTGTTACTAGTTAATACTGATATTAGAAAAACTTAATAATATATGTCGTATATACGCCTATCAGTTGTTGCACAAAATACCTTCGGGGGACTGGAAATAGCTATAATAACGCAAAAAAACAATGCTAAAGAATCCCAGATTTCTGTTCGGGTAACTAAAAATTCAAGGTTAATTTTTTATCTTCGCCGTTATGCATGCACATGCATATTGTCGCTTTCTATATGCTCAACGTGAGAAACATGACAGGTGCTGTTTTAGTTATCGGTGGCGGTATCGCAGGAATTCAAGCCTCTTTGGACCTTGCCAGCCGAGGAACAAAAGTTTACCTTGTAGAGAAAACCCCGAGCATCGGCGGACGCATGGCTCAACTTGATAAAACCTTTCCAACACTTGACTGTTCAATCTGCATTTTGGCTCCAAAAATGATTGAGTGCCTAAGAAACCCAAACATTAATCTGCTAACTTATTCAGAAGTCAAAGAAGTTAAGGGCAGAGCAGGAAACTTCACGGTAAAGGTTGTCAAAAAACCACGCTACGTGGACGCCACAAAATGCACAGGCTGTGGCACTTGCATGGAAAAATGCCCAGTCAAGGTTCCGAATGAATTCGACATGAAAATGAACAGCCGCAAAGCAATTTACATGCCCTTCAAACAGGCGGTTCCACTTGTTGCAACAATCGATTCGGAACACTGCCTCTTCTTCACCAAAGGCATCTGCAAAGTTTGCCAAAAGGTTTGTCCCTCTAACGCCATAAACTATGAGCAAAAAGCCGTTGAAGACACCCTGAAGGTTTCTTCGATAATCTTGGCAACTGGTTTTGATATTTTTGATGTCTCAAAACTCAGCGAGTATGGGTATGGCAGATTCAAGAATGTTGTTGATTCCATGGAGTTTGAGAGAATACTCTGTGCTTCTGGTCCAACAGGTGGGCATCTTGTGCGTCCGTCTGATGGTAAAGAGCCTGAGGACATAGTTTTTGTTCAATGCGTAGGTTCAAGAAATAGTCATCGCGGCTGTTCTTTCTGTTCAAGCGTCTGCTGTGTTTATGCTACAAAAGAATCAATGCTTGTGCGTGAGCACTCGCCGAGCACAAAGGCGCATATAATGTATATTGACATAAGAGCGGGCGGCAAAGGTTTTCAAGAGTTCGTCAATAATGCCCAAAACAATTATGCTGTAGACTACATTAAAGCGCATCCGAGCGGAATAATTGAAGACCCAAAAACAAAAAACCTTCATATCCACTACGAAGACATGTCAACGGGTCAAGTCAAGGACCTTAACGCTGGAATGGTTGTTCTTTGCCCTGCCATGATTCCAAGTGGAGGAAATAAAGCGCTTGCGGAGGCAACGGGGGTTGAACTAGATGAGAATGGCTTCTTTAAAATCAAGAATCCTCTCTCGACTCCCGTGGACTCAACCGTTGAGGGAATTTTTGCGTGTGGTTGTTGCCAAAGCCCAAGAGATATTCCTGAAAGCGTAGTGCAAGCCAGCGGTGCAGCGGCAAGGTCAGCTGAAACAGCAAAACAGGCGTGCGAGGTGGCGCAGTTTTGAGCGAAACGGAAACTCCCCGAATCGGCGTTTTCGTTTGCCATTGCGGTGTTAACATCGGCGGCGTTGTTAATGTTCCTCAAGTGGTTGAATACGCTAAAACATTGCCAAACGTGGTTTATGCGGAAGGTAACCTTTATACTTGTTCGTCTGAAGGCTTAAGCAAAATCAAAGTCGCCATCGAAAAGTATCAGCTTAACCGTGTCGTCGTCGCTTCATGCACTCCGAGAACACATGAACCGCTTTTTCGCAGTGCCTGTGAAGAGGCAGGATTAAACAAGTACCTGTTTCACATGGCAAACATCCGTGAGCATTGCAGTTGGGTGCACCCAAAAGAGCCAGAAAAAGCTACAGAGAAAGCCAAAGACATAATCAAAATGGCGGCAGCCAAAGCCGTCCTACTTGAGCCTGGCAAAGAAGCTGAAGTTTCGATTCAGCCATCAGCGCTTGTTATAGGCGGCGGAGTTTCAGGCATGACCTCAGCCATCAGCTTGGCAAATCAGGGATTCAAAGTTCATTTGGTGGAGAAAAGCAGTGTTCTTGGTGGGAAACTCAACAACTTCGACCGGATTTATCCAAGTTACAAGTCAAGTGCCGAGCTTCTGGAAGAGTATAAAGCGGCAGTAAAATCAAATTCAAACATACAAGTCTATACTAAAGCCACTGTTGTACAGGTTGAGGGCTTTGTTGGCAATTTTAAAGTTACAATCGATAGGCAAGGAAACGACGAAACAATCAACGTTGGGACGATAATTGTTGCAACAGGTGCCGAAGTCTTTGAGCCAAAAGGAATCTTCTGTTACGGCGAAAACAAAAATGTCCTCACGCAGCTTGACCTAGAAAAGCGACTAAAAGATGGAACTATTGAGAAACCCGCTAATGTAGTGATGATTCAATGTGTAGGCGCAAGAGAGGGAGCTGGTGGCATCAGAAAATATTGCTCCAAAATCTGCTGCAGCATAGCGGTTAAGAACGCTTTAAGCATTAAGGAAAAGTTTCCAGACACTGAAATTTTCATCTTGTATAGGGATATGCGTACTTACGGTGTAGATTTTGAGGCTTTGTACCGTAAAGCTCGAGAGAACTTGGTTTATTTCATACGGTATGATGAACGTCATTCGCCACAAGTTGAAACATTATCAAACGGTAAACTGGCAGTAACAGTTTATGACGACTTGATTAATGAAACGCTGCGGTTAAACTCAGACCTAGTAGTTTTGGCGACCCCGCTTGTCCAAACTGAAGATGCAAAGGAACTCTCTAAGCTTCTTAAGGTTCCACTGACTGCTGACGGCTTCTTCTTGGAAGCACACGTTAAACTTCGCCCAGTCGACTTTGCAACCGACGGTATTTTTGTCTGCGGAACAGCCCATAGCCCGAAAACGATTAGCGAATCTGTTGCGCAGGCGTACGCCACTGCTTCCCGCGCAGCAATCCCAATGGCGCTGGGGCAAGTGAAAACTGAAGCTATCACGGCTTATGTGGATGAACGCTTATGCACGGGTTGCGGAACCTGTGTTAAATTGTGCGCTTACAGTGCGATTCGAAAGAATGAGCGCGGTGTCGCCAATGTAAATGATGCTTTATGTAAAGGCTGTGGTGTGTGCGCTGCAAGTTGCCCTGAAAAAGCCGTTAACATGAGGCATTTTAGCGATAAGCAAATACTTGCTGAAGCTACCGCGGCATTGGGAGGCGCTTGAAATGGCAGGTTTTGAACCGAAAATTATTGCTTTCCTATGCAACTGGTGCAGTTATGCAGGTGCCGACTTGGCAGGCGTAAGCAGAATCCAGTACCCAACAAACATTCGTGTGGTTCGTGTCATGTGTAGCGGCAGAATTGACCCGGCAATCCCAATTGAAGTGTTCCAGAAAGGCGCAGACGGCGTGCTGGTCTTAGGCTGCCATCCAGGTGACTGCCACTACTCCGAAGGCAACCTGTACGAGCAGAAAAAAATGAAAATGCTATCCAACCTTTTGGCGCTAACTGGCATTGGCGCTGACCGTTTGAAGCTTGAGTGGGTTTCAGCCTCTGAAGGCCAAAGATTCGCCCAAGTAGTAACCGAGTTCACCGAGCAAATCCGCAGGCTGGAGCAGTCTCCAGTTTCAGGAACAAACCCCAACATGCAAGTGCTGCTGAATCTTGAAGCGGCAAAAAACGTGGCTTTAGGCTTCCGAACGCGCGTTTTGGTGGGCAAGGAGCGTGAAGTTACCGAAAAAGGCACGGTGTACGGCGACAAGGTCGAGCAGTCCGACTTTGATTCTTTGCTTGAAGCTGCTGTTGAAGCAGAGTTTCTTCGCTGTAAAATTCACCTGTTAACCAGCAAAGCTGCGTTGCCAATAAAAGCGCTTTCAAAAGAAACAGGACTAAAACCCTCAGACGTGCTGGAGCAGATTGTTTCCATGCGTAAACGTAACATGATAACAGTTGACCACATCGAGGGTGTAACACCCTACTATCGGGCTTTGGAGATAAATTAAGATGACAGACAAAAAAATCGGGGCAGTCATGGTTGTAGGCGGCGGAGTCGCAGGCATTCAGGCATCGTTGGATTTGGCGGATTCAGGCTTCAAAGTTTACCTAATCGACCAGGCACCCAGCATCGGCGGTGTCATGGCACAGCTAGACAAAACTTTCCCTACAAACGACTGCTCCATGTGCATCCTCTCGCCAAAACTGGTCGCCACGGGCAGGCACCCAAACATCACAATCATCACTAACGCGGAAATCGATAGCCTCAAAGGCGAAGCAGGCAACTTCCAAGTTGGGATTCAACGAAAAAGTCGTTTTATCGACGAAAGTAAATGCAACGGCTGTGGTTTATGCGCCCAAAAATGCCCAATCGAAGCCAAAGACGTCTTTAACGAGGGGCTTGGCAAACGCGGCGCAGTCTACGTTTTGTATCCCCAAGCTGTCCCATTAAAGTACGCTATTGACCGTGAGAAATGCATTGGCTGCGGAACCTGCGACGAAATCTGCAAGGCAAACGCTATTCAGTACGACCAGAAAGACAGCTTGGTTAGCCTTAATGTGGGCTCGATTATTTTGGCTCCCGGCTTTGAACCGTTTAACGCCGCCCTGAAAAGCGAATACGGTTACGGTCGATTTAAGAACGTTGTTAACAGCCTCGAATTCGAACGTATCCTAAGTGCTTCGGGGCCTTACGGCGGATTAGTGCTGCGTCCTTCTGACGGTGACCTTCCCAAACGAGTCGCGTTCATTCAATGCGTTGGTTCAAGGGATTATCAGTTGGGCAATAACTGGTGTTCTTCCGCCTGCTGCATGTACGGCATGAAGGAAGCAGTCATCGCCAAAGAGCACTCGCCCATTCAGATGGACGCGTCAATCTTCTACATGGACATGCGCTCTTTTGGGAAAGAGTTTGATGATTACCGAAACCGCGCAGAGGAAGAATACCACATCCGATTCGTGCGTTCAAGGGCAGGCGCAATAACTGAAGACCCTAAGACGGGCAATCTGTTTGTGCATTACGTGCAGGATGAGACGTCGACCACTGAAGAATTCGACATGGTAGTCCTCAGCACAGGCATGAAGCCGCCAAGAAACGTGGAAAAACTTGCCAAAAACCTTGGCATCCAGCTAAACAAGTACAATTTCTGCCAAACAGACGCCTTCACGCCAATGGACACCTCAAAAGAGGGCGTTTTTGTTTGTGGTCCGTTCTCGTCGCCAAAAGATATTCCTGAAAGCGTCGCTCAAGCCAGCGGCGCAGCAGCCCGAGCCATGGGCATTATCGCGAGTGAACGGGGAACGCAGGTTACAGCGAAAGTTTACCCGCCAGAACGTGACGTTAGCCAAGAGCCACCGCGCATCGGCGTCTTCATTTGTCACTGCGGCATCAACATCGGCGGAGTCGTAAACGTTCCCGAAGTCGTCGAATACGCCAAAACCCTGCCCAACGTCACCTACGCAGAAGCCAACGTTTACACGTGTTCGCAGGATACTCAGAAGCTGATTAAAGAAAAAATTATTCAAAACAACCTCAACCGCATCGTTGTCGCCTCATGCACGCCGCGAACCCACGAGCCCCTGTTCAAGGAGACTGTGCAGGAATCTGGGCTGAATCCGTACCTTTTTGAGATGACTAACATTCGAGACCAATGCAGCTGGGTGCACATGCATGAACCCAAAGCCGCCACCCACAAAGCCAAAGACCTCGTGCGCTCGGTGGTTGCAAAGGCGAAGCTGCTAAAACCACTCAAGAAACCGCTCATCAACGTGACGCCAGTCGCCTTAGTTATCGGCGGCGGAGTCTCAGGAATGACCGCGGCGCTTGAGCTTGCTAAACAGGATTTTGAGGTGCATCTGGTTGAGAAAACCGATGCGTTGGGCGGTCACATGCGCAGCATCCACTATCTGCTAGGGGAAACCGTTGACCCTGCAAAGAAGCTTGCAGCTTTGGTTTCTGCAGTGGAGAGTAACGGCAAGATTACGGTTTACAAGAACGCCCAAGTGGCGGATGTTTATGGTTTTGTGGGCAACTTCAAATCAAAAATTCGCCAGCAAAACGGCGAGTTGAAAGAGCTTGAACACGGCGTCGTTATCGTTGCCACGGGCGCGGTTGAATACGTGCCCACCGAGTACCTGTATGGTCAAGACCCAAGAATCCTTACCGCTCACGAATTGGAGCAGAATATTGCTGAGGGCAAATTCAACGCCAAAACCGTAGCGATGATTCAATGTGTGGGCGCAAGAAACCAGCAAAGAACCAACTGCTCCCGCATCTGCTGCGGACAAGCCATCAAAAACGCCCTCAAAATCAAAGAGCAGTCACCTGAAACCGAAGTTTACGTGCTCTACAAAGACATGCGAGCGTACGGCTTCAAAGAAGACGCTTACCGCGAGGCAGCCATGAAAGGCGTCATATTCATCAACTATGAAGATGAGCGAAAACCAAAGGCTTCCATCGAAAATGGGCAGCTTAGCCTTTCTTTCTGGGAGCCAGTGGCACAACAAGAACTAGCCATCAAACCAGACTTGCTAGTTTTAAGCGCTGCGTCGATTCCGAATCCCGAAAATAAGCACATAGCCGAACTACTCAAAGTCCCCTTAACCAAAGACGGCTTCTTCCTTGAAGCACACATGAAACTACGACCCGTCGACTTCGCAACTGAAGGCGTCTTCCTCTGCGGCATGGCACACTCGCCAAAGTACATGGATGAAAGCATAGCTCAAGCCTGCGCAGCCGCCGCCCGAGCCGCAACCGTGCTTTCCAAGAAGACTCTTGAGATGGAAGGAATCGTAGCTACTGTTAACGAGGATTTGTGCAGTGGCTGCAAGATTTGCGAGAAGCTTTGCCCATACGGAGCAGTTGAAATCGTTGATAAAGATGGCAAACCAA
>CAYMLF010000043.1:6913-13655 GCA_964391275.1 uncultured Candidatus Bathyarchaeia archaeon | reverse complement strand
GTTAATGTGCCATAATCTGTAGTATTTGGATAACTGAAAACTATTGCATATTTTGCTCCAACCTCATAAGCCAACCGTAAATCAGTATACAACTGCTCACCGCTTTCCAAGTAAGGCGCTTCATCATACTTCCAAGTGACGATAACACCCCAATCTTTTCTTAAAGCTTCAGCGGCTCCTCTGCATAACGCGATTGGAATTTGCCGGCTGTGATTCCACACAAATTCTGCGAAAAGCCCATCATAACCTGCTTTGTAATCATACCAGTACAATCCGTAATCAGCGGTGAAAACGGATATGTTGTTGAAGTGTAAGTGGTAATAGTCAACGTGGTTGTACATGTAGTAAGTGTACTGTTGCGCAGCATCTGAGTAATTGCTTGCAGAAGAAACCATTATCGAGTACGGCTTTTCTTGGGGTTGGTCTAACTGGATTCCTCCTGGTTCATCATACCTGTATATTCCCAAAAACAGGCTGCCATATTTTAATTGGGCATCCCTTGTCCAAGTTGAAGTATTATACGTGTACTTGGTAATATCGGTGAACATAACGATGAAATGCATGTCAGCCTCCGCAATGTAGTCACAGCTTTCAGTAAGCGCTGACTCATTAAAAGACAAGTCTGCAGAACCAAGCACAAGCAAATTCGTGTAATCTTTTACTTTTTCCACCAAAGCTTTTACTTCGCTTGCGCTGTCGCCATAAGCATATTCGGCGCCCACAAAAAACTCCCGATTAGGTTTGGGACTGGTAAACCAGTTTGCAGAAATAACAACTGATAAGCAAACAATCAATACAACCGCAAGCACTGATAAAATTAAAAGAGCACGCTTCACCATTATCCCAATAACGTAAAAACTTCTTTAGCAAAGATATAACTGTTACCAAGAAAAGAGAAAAAACGGAATTTAACGGTACAGACCAATTAATTCTCCAACAGCCAGCATGTGGCCTTGCATAGCCTTTTCTAAGTCCTTCTTTTTAGAGTTCACGCTTAAATCTAGCCGTGTGTCTAAAGCGTAAACTTTAAAGAAATAGCGGTGGCATCCTGAAGGTGGACAAGGCGGATGATAACTGTTGTCTCTGGCGGTGTTTAGACCTTCAATTCCAGCAGGCTTATTTTCTTCTATGCTGCGTGTGGAAGCAGGAATGTTCCAGACAACCCAATGGTCAAACATGCCTCCGACTGCATCTGGGTCTTCACAGATTAAAGCTAAAGTTTTAGCGTCATCTGGAACGTCTTCAACTGTTAGCGGTGGACTTATGCCTTCGCCGTCACAAGTGTATTTTTTTGGAATTTTCTGGTTTGCTTGAAAAGCTGGACTTTTCAAAGTTAATTTTTTCATTGATATCAACTCTAAAAGCAATAGAGAATATTATTTCACGAATAAAAAGATAGTGAATACGTTCTTAAGCTTAAAAAAAGAGGATCAGTGTTCCTTGGGATTGTAGTTGAGTAGTCCTTTATGTTGCTGCATTCTGTGAACTCTCAAGTCCTCGGGTGTAGAAAAATCGGCTTTACAGATTGGGCACTTGTATGTTTCAAACATCGCTTTTTTGACCTCTCTTAAACCCAGAATCTAACGTGAATCTATAAAAGAATATGTGACTGCACTTGTACAACAAATAATAGGAAAAGTGGTTTGTTACTTGTTTTCTTTTTCTTCCCATTTTTCAACGACAAGTTTATTGTCGTTTGGTTTAAAACTGACCTTTACAGGCATTGAATCTTTGCATTTCAATGGAAACATGCTGTCATCTACTACTCTGACTGGCAGATAAAGCAGGTATCGTGCATCTTTTCTTCTAAAAATTGTTCCTTTTCCTTCTTTCCCCATCCAAGATCACTTGTGTAGTTAGCGATAACTTGTTATTTTTAAACTTGTCTGTTTCAACCTAAAAAAAACATGTTGTAATTTACAAAAAAACACAAGGATTAACCTTGTTTTAAATAAAATGTTTCTTTGTGTTAGGTGTGGGAAGGCATAATTTGTATGCGTCCCTTATCGTCACCTTTTTGTTAGACTTCCGCTTTTCTTAGAAACTCCTTGGCGCTGTCTAAGGTTACCTTGTGGAATATTACTGTGATAACTGTGGCGATTATACCGCTTAATATGACTGCTACTATAGGGTCTAGAGTTGGAAGTTGGAATTCCGGTATAACCTGTGTAATAAACGGGGCAACAACAGAGGGTACTATTGGAGCGAGTATACCTACGCCTGCAAAGAAGCAAACCGCTAAACTGATTAGCGCCCATGATTGACGTACCATTCGAGGTCTTGGAATCTCGATGAAGTCAGCACCTTTAAAGCCAATATTAAGCGAGATTGCGCCGAGTGCGAAAATTAGAAAGATGGATTCTGAGAAAGCCACAAACAACAATGTTATTGATGGACGATAAATTAATGCTCCCACGGTTCCTGTAATGGCTAGAATAATTAGGCCGAACAAGATTATCAGAAAATACTTGCTTTTCACTAGGTTTTTAGCGCTTACAGGCGAGGCATAGATTCTCCATATTGCTTGTCCTTCTTCGCCTATGATAAGATTGCCTAAACTCATAACCATAAACGCTGAAGGAAACAGGAAAGTCATGCCAAGATAAAATAGTGATAGCTCGTTTGGTATTCCTTCGCTACCTGTAAAGCCTAAAGACTGCATCAGCGGAAGTAGAATGATAACTATTGGGGCGATGAAAATAGTCATTAATTCTCTGCGGCGTGTAAACGCTTTAAGGTCCTTTCTGATTATTGCAGCTTCAGAATCTGCAAAACCCAGTTTTCCTAAGAAACCAGTTTTTGGAGCGTAAACGCCGCTTTTCTGAACTTTTATGGCTGCTGGTTCGTATAACCCAAAGCGTTTGTTTAATCCCACTGCAAGGGCGTATAGGGCACCTATAAAAAGCACTGATAATGAAAGAAAAACTATGCCCATTAGTAAATCGAAGGTAATAAGGAAGTAGGACAGGGTAGTGCCCAGCCAAACGAAGGGGATAAACCATACTGAATCTTGAATTTGCGTAAAAGCTGATACGAACATGAAACCCCCATTTACAATATAGAAGTAAATTGCGTAAAAGATTATGAAGAATCCTAAAGAACCAATGAATCGCACCCAAACAGCTGCTCTTCCGCTTGATTTATAGACTGCACCAATAAAGCGCACTTGAAGGACTCGCAGGATCTCGGTTGTTACACTTGCCATGAATGCCGCTGCAAGTACCGCTAAAGAAGTGAGTACAGCAGGAAGGATTAACCCAACGAAAGCGGAATAAACAATAATCGCTGAAACTATCATGAAAACTGAGCCAATAGGAATTCCCAGTAAGCTTGCCAATACGGAAGCTAAAGTGTGTTCCTGCCAAGTGACAGGTAACCAATAAGGCGTTTGCGCTGATACCTTAATGCCACTACGTTGAATTTGTTGGAGTAAAGTCAAAACTAAATTATAAATTAAAACAAGCGTTGGTAACGAAACAAAAATGCCAAGTGAACCGCTTTGAATGTTTGTAAAACCTAATTCTGCTGTTAAAGTGCCTGCAATAAACCCTACCAGTAAGCCGATTGCGATACCAGCACCGATGGCTAACCAATATGACCAATACAATAAAAAGCTCTTTTCCTTATAGCGAGTAGGCTTTATACCTCTAAGCAATCGACCTGACTTGCGTTCAACACGCATCAGGTATAGGACGTTCTTCCAATTCATTTAATGAGTTCCTCAACAACAGCTTTCAAATCTTCTGTTCCAGTAAGCTTAAGGAATATGTCCTCAAGTCCTGAACTTGGAAGGCTTGCTTTTTCCTGTAGCTCTTGCATGTTGCCTAACGCCAACAGGTTACCTTGATACATTATGGCTATTTCATCACATAATGCCTGAGCGATTTCCAGCACATGCGTGGACATAATGGTGGTTACCCCTTGCATTTTTAGCTCAGCTAAAAAGTTTTTAACGATTCTTGCGCTTCTAGGGTCTAAAGCGTTTAAGGGTTCATCAAGAATTAACAGTTTAGGCTTATGCAGAAAAGCTGAGATCAAAGAAATTTTCTTCTTCATCCCATCAGAATAACTGTTTATCATATCGCCTTCCCGACCCTCAAGCTGCAATGCTTTGAGGTACTCGGTTATCCGCTGTTTCTTTTCATCAGCTTGCATTCCGTAAATGTCGCCGATAAAATCCAAGTATTCTATTCCTGTTAAAAACTCGTAAATGTTAGGTGATTCAGGAACATAACCAACAAGCCGTTTAACTTCAATTGGGTTTTTTTGAACATCTATCCCTAGAACATTAACTGAGCCTGACGTAGGCTGAACTAGACCCATAAGCATTTTGAGTGTGGTGGATTTTCCTGAGCCGTTAGGTCCTAGTAGACCAAATATTCTTCCTTGCTTTATGTTGAGATTGAGCTCGTTTACGGCAACTATTTCGTTGTAGTGTTTACTTACATTTTTTAGTTCTACGGCTAGTTGATTGTTCAAACTAACGCTCCCTCAGGTTCCAGAATAGAAAAGTTTTGCTATTTAAGCATAGTGTGTTTTACCCTTTGAATAATGATTAAATTAGGCAAGTCTTTTCCATTACATGTAATTTAATTCAAAACTGATTGGAACTCCTTCACCCCAAGACTGGCGAATGGGACAAATCTTCTGAGCCACTCCATAAACTGTATTTGCTTTTTTGCGCTCCCATTCATTATCCGTTTCTAAGCCAACATTCATTACAAAGTGCACATTAGTAAAAATCAGTTTATCAATGCTTTCAACACTCATTTTAACATTAGCTTTGGTCTCCAAACTTTTTAGTCCAAGCTTGCTGTTCTTTGCGATTATCAAAAAAAGGGTATTCATGCAAGAGGCTAAGGCAGCCGCAAAAATGTCTTCAGGAGAACAATAGCCTGCTGTACCACCAAACGATGGCGGTGGACTAACAGCAATGACTTGTTTACCTTTAATGGATAATTCACATTCCATGCCGCCTTTCCAAGAAGCAGTTCCTTCAAAATTCATCTCAGACATAAAATCATCATAGAAAAGAAAACAAAGGGAAAATTTAATACTTTCGTGGTAGAAAAATGGCACGAATCTTTTAAAATTTCAGCGAATACCCTTAAATCCCTCAGTTGTTTCAATGCAAAGAGATAGGTTAACAAAATGGTTCATGTTATCGAAACGCAGCAGCTAACGAAAACATACAATTCCATTAAAGCAGTGGACAAACTCGATATTACAGTTGATTCAGGAGAAATCTTTGGGCTTTTGGGACCAAACGGCGCAGGAAAAACGACGACTGTTTCCATGCTCTGCACGATACTTAAACCGACTTCTGGAACCGCAAAAGTAAACGGTTATGACATCGTTAAGGAACCAAACAAAGTTAGAAAATCAATCGGCATTGTTTTTCAAGACCCAAGCATTGACGACCGTTTAACTGGTAGAGAAAACCTGTATATGCATGCTAACTTGTATGGCGTTCCCGCTTCCGAGCAGAAAGAACGCATCAACCGAATCCTAAAATTGATAGAACTGGAGGACAGAGCAGACCATTTACTGCGAACCTATTCAGGCGGAATGCGCCGCAGACTTGAGTTGGGTAGAGGCTTGATTCATTACCCCAAAGTCTTGTTTTTAGATGAACCAACCGTTGGCTTGGACCCTCAAACCCGAGACCACATTTGGCGTTACATCAAAGAGTTGAAGAAAGTTCACGAAATAACCGTTGTATTAACCACGCATTACATGGATGAAGCCGATAGACTTTCCGACCGCATAGCCATTATGGATCATGGCAAAATCGTGGTTCTAGACAAGCCTGAGAATCTAAAGGAAACCCTTGAAGGCGACGTTATAGCGATTAAATCAAACAATAATAATACTCTAGCAGAACTATTGAGCAAATGGTTTGGTTTAAACAAAAAACGCATTGAAGAAGGCACGCTTGAAGTTACCGTTCCAAACGGGAAAGCTGTAATGCCTAGAATCATCGAGTTAGCAACTGAAAACAACATTTACGTTGAATCTATCGTGTTACGTGAACCTAACCTTGAAGACGTTTTCCTACATTACACAGGCAGAACCATTCGTGAAGATACAACCAGAGAATTGCATGGCATGGCAGCAATCCAGCGGAGGGCTATACGATGAGCGAAATCCGTGGACTCTACACTCTATGGCTAAGAGAAGTTAAACGCTTCATACGCGACAGAATAAGAGTTGTTATAAGCTTTGTTCAACCGCTCCTATGGCTGGTAGTTTTTGCTGGAGGCTTCGGCGCACGCCTTACTCTTCCAGGTGTAGATTATCAGCAGTTTCTATTCCCCGGCATCATTGGGCAAACACTACTGTTTACTGCAATGTTCATGGGCATCAGCGTTATTTGGGATAAAGAATTCGGTTTCATGAAAGAAATTCTTGTTTCACCAGTCTCAAGGTTTACCATTTTCATAGGAAAAATGCTTGGCGACAGCACGGCCACACTGTTTCAAGGCGTAATCGTTTTTGCCTTCGGATTTATCCTAGGAATCCCCTTTAATCCATTAACTCTTATTGCAGCATTACCAATCATGCTACTCATCATAATCGGTTTGGTAAGTGTAGGCTTAACAATTGCCAGCTTTATGGGCAGCCTAGAAAATTTTGGTGCAATTCAAACATTCATCAACCTGCCTCTGTTCTTTCTAAGCGGCGCGTTATTTCCAGTTTCAGGCGCTGGAACCCCTGAATGGCTACGCATCGCTTCAACGTT
>CAYMLF010000043.1:0-6813 GCA_964391275.1 uncultured Candidatus Bathyarchaeia archaeon | reverse complement strand
TATTTCCAGTTTCAGGCGCTGGAACCCCTGAATGGCTACGCATCGCTTCAACGTTCAATCCGTTAACTTATGGAGTCGATGCCTTAAGAACCGTTATTTTAGGATCAGCGTGGACTCCAATAAACTCACTCGTGATAAACATAGGCGTCGTCTGCATATTTGACATTCTCATGATTGGCGTTGGCACTTGGGCGTTTAGCAGAATGAGATAACCAACTAACCCCACCCCAATATGTAAAACAAAAGCCCAGTTTGCTATTATTTATTAGTTAATTCGTTGATTTGCTGCTCCATCGCATGTCCACGACATAAAATAACTGCTTTCTTGACGCCAGCCACAGATTTCGCCGCCGCTTTAAGGTCTGCCGCTAGCTTGTAGGCTATAGGACAAAATGGACTGGTTGGAACAAATTCAACCGTTACTGTACCAGGCTCGTTTTCTTTAACGCTGTGGATCATTTGCATTTCCTCAAAAGATTGCCCGGTTTCTGGGTCTTGAACCTTGCCAACTTCTTGGCGCACTTTATCTTCTAAATTAGTCAAAACGGAAAACCCCTGCGTGTTACTGAATTATGGGTTGGCATAAGATATAAACTAGTTGATTTAACTAATAGGTTGTGTATTTAGCGGTGAATAGGCTTTGAAGTTTGATGAATCATGTATCTTCTGCAAAATAGTAAGAAAACAAGTGCCTTCAAGCATTATTCACGAGGACGACTCAGTGCTGGTTTTCTTGGACATTCGCCCAGTAAATGAAGGTCACACGCTGGTTATACCTAAGGAGCATTACGCTGATATCTTTGACATTCCAAGCGAGCTTCTAGGGAAGGTTCATCAAGTCACAAAAAAAGTTGCCATAGCTGTTAAAAAAGCCGTCAAAGCAGATGGCATCAGCATTATTCAACAAAACGGTAGAGCCGCTAATCAAGACATCTTTCACTTGCACGTGCACATTATTCCACAGTATGCTGGGGAAAAAATCAGGTCTTTCCATGAGCTACAAATTGTGGAATCAAGTCAACTTGATAAAACCGCGGAAAAAATCAAACCGTACCTATCTTAAATTATTGCTCTAGGAACCTGCCTCTTTCTCTATACATAGATTGAATCTTTAATTCAACAAATGGCTATAACCTAAAATTCACTCTATATATAAGGGGGCTATAGACTGCAAGAGCAAACGAGAGGTAACGAAAAAAAGAAGAATGTTAGGGATTATAATCCTAACAAGCCAACTAAGTTGTATTGCACAATTAAAGCTGCAAACAGTGATGCCACAAGTGACATGACTGTAATCATAGTGTTTAGTGAAGGCCCTGCAGTGTCTTTGAATGGGTCACCGACTGTGTCGCCTACAACTGCTGCTTTGTGTGCCTCTGAGCCTTTTCCGCCGAATTTGCCTGTTTCAATAAGTTTTTTAGCGTTGTCCCATAAACCGCCAGCATTAGACATTAACAGTGCCAACAGTAAGCTTGACAATATTGCGCCAGCCAAGAAGCCACCTAAAGCATCGATTCCGCCGACAAAGCCCATGACAAGTGTTGCAACAATAATTACTACGCTAGCAGGCATCAACTCGCGAATTGCGCCTACAGTTGCAATGTCAACGCATCTTGCATAGTCAGGTTTAACGCCTGGTTTGCCTTCTTTGAGTCCTGGAATTTCTTTGAATTGTCGTCTTATTTCAGCAATCATTCGTTCAGCGTTCTTTCCAACACCCAGCATTAGCATCGCCGAGAATACAGCAGGAATAGCTACGCCTATGAGTGCGCCTAGCAGTACAAGCGGATTCATAATGTCAAATACGGCTACGTGTCCAGCGTTTGCAGCGATTTCTTGGAAAGCAGCTAACAATGAAATAACTGTTAAACCAGCTGCGCCAATTGCAAATCCTTTTGTTATTGCTTTAGCAGTGTTTCCAGCAGCATCAAGTTTGTCTGTTATTGCGACCACTTCTTCGCTAAGTCCAGATTGCTCTGCTACACCTTTAGCGTTGTCAACGATTGGTCCATAAGCATCGTTTGAAACTGTTAAGCCAACTATTGAAAGCATACCAACTGCAGCCATTGAGATTCCGAACACACCGAAAGTAACAGTGTTCATTCCTTGTTCTGTACCGAGTGGAGCAACTAAGAAGTAAGATACTGCGGCTGCAATGCCAATACCGATCAAAGGCAGAATGATGCTGCGTAATCCATATGAGAAGCCAGTGATTATGTTGAGAGCTGGTCCACTTTTTGAAGCTTCAGCAGTTTTCAATACAGGAGC
Organism: uncultured Candidatus Bathyarchaeia archaeon; assembly: GCA_964391275.1. GTDB lineage: Archaea > Thermoproteota > Bathyarchaeia > Bathyarchaeales > Bathycorpusculaceae > Bathycorpusculum. Next base: position 4,545 of record CAYMLF010000043.1, on the reverse strand, counting down.
TTTGTTTTCTGAGGTGAAATAGTCTGTTGTAACGCCGATTATTATGCCTGCTACGACTCCGATTGTTGCTGCACCCCAAATGCGCCAATCGAATCCTAAGAAGTACGTTGCAACTGCTGTCAATATAGCGAAAACTGTGCATGTCAAGTAGGTGCCCATGTTAAGTGCAAAGCCAGGGTCACCGTTCTTGCTGATTCTAACTGTAAATGAACCAATTATTGAAGCGAATATGCCTACGCCTGCAAACACTAACGGAATTTGAATGTACAATGCATTACCGCTGATAGAAAGCGCTGCCCCTAGTATCATAACCGCTACGATGCTTGCAACGTAAGAGTCAAAAAGGTCTGCGCCCATTCCAGCAACGTCACCCACATTATCGCCAACGTTGTCAGCGATTACAGCAGGGTTTCTTGGGTCATCTTCAGGTAAGTCAAGTTCTACTTTGCCGACAAGGTCTGCGCTTATGTCTGCGGTTTTAGTGTAAATTCCTCCGCCTGCTTTAGCAAACAGTGCAAGAGCGCTAGCGCCGAAACTGAACCCTAATACCATTTCAGGGTTACCAGTTAAGAAGTATACAATGCTAATGCCAAGTAAACCGATGCCTACAACAGAAAAGCCCATGACTGCTCCGCCTCTGAAGCCGATTGGGAAAGCCTTGTTCAAGCCTTGTTGTGCTCCGTTGGCTACTTTAGCGTTTGCTTTAGTTGCAATTGTTAAACCTAAGAAGCCAGCTAAAGCAGAGAATCCTGATCCGAAAAGATACGATAGCGCCATTGAAACGTTGTTTAAAGGATTTCCAGTCCATATAGGTGAAGGCAGAAAGATTAGCAAAAGAACAGAAATTACAGCTACGAATACAGCAAGCGTTGTGTACTCTCTTTTAAGAAAGGCACGTGCGCCAGTTCTGATGGCATCTGATATCTCACGCATTTTTTCAGTTCCACTGTCTTGTTTATCAACATATCGATAGAAGTATAGTCCCACTAAAATCGAAATTAAAGCAGCTATTGGTGCTATTAACCATGATTCCATTTTTTTCCCCCGAAATTTACCGCTCGACTTCTCTGCACTATCCAGTTATAAATTTAATTATCAGTTTTACCAATCCTCATGGGAAAAAGATATATCTACTACACTTTCAATCAGAAGCCTGAAAGAGTTAGGGGTTGGGGATTAAGTGTCCAGTAAAAGTTGGCATTCGCTAGAAACAGAAGAAGCTTTATCAAAGCTTGAATCATCTCCCACGAACGGTTTAACTAGTCAAGAAGCGCAAAAAAGACTTAGTGAATTTGGACCAAATGAACTCAAAAAAGAAAAGGGAAAGTCGCCAGTAAGGCTTTTCCTTGAACAATTCACTGACGTTCTTATCATAATACTGCTCATCGCGACTGGGCTGTCGTTGGTGGTTGGCGACACCATTGAAGCGGGAATCATCTTCGCTATCGTCATAGCCAGTGCATCGTTGGGCTTCTTTGGTGAATACCGCTCAGAGAAAGCAGTTGAAGCCCTAAAGAAAATGACTGCGCCAGCCGCCTTGGTTCTGCGTAATGGCAAAGAGGTTAAAGTGCCAGCTGCAGAACTGGTTCCAGGCGACATAATTCTTCTGTACACTGGCGACAAGGTTCCAGCGGACTCAAGAATTATTGAAGCTGTTAACCTTAAGGTTGATGAAGCTGCACTTACAGGCGAATCTATGCCGGTAAACAAGGTATCCGATGCTCTTCCTGAAGAAACACAGCTTAATGACAAAAAGAACATGGTTTTTACAGGCACCATTGTAGCTTATGGCAGAGGCAAAGCCGTTGTAGCTTCCACAGGCATGAATACCGAGTTTGGTAAAATTGCAAAGATGGTACAAACAACATCAACCGAGCAGACACCTCTTGAGAAAAGAATGGGCTCAGTAGGTAAATGGATAGGCATCTTGGCTATAGGCGTATGTGTTATTGTTGGAGCCATAGGCATTATTGAAGGCAGAGAAATTCTTCAAATGGTTATTTGGGCAGTAAGCTTAGCAGTAGCCGCTGTTCCAGAAGCTCTTCCAGCAATCGTTACTGGAGCTTTAGCAGTTGGCATGTATCGTATGGCTAAAGTAAACACCATTGTCAAACGATTACCTGCAGTTGAAACCCTTGGCTCAACCAGCGTAATTTGCTCCGACAAGACTGGCACAATGACAAAAGGCGAAATGACCGTACAGCGCATTTACATAGACGATAAAGCAGTCAAAGTCACAGGTATCGGCTATGCGCCAGAAGGGGAATTTGAGTATGAAGGCCAAAAATACGCTCCTGACGAAAGCCTCAAAACTCTTTTTAGAGTCGCAAACTTATGCAACGATTCAAAACTTGTAAAGAATGAACAAGAAAAATGGTTCATCAACGGCGACCCAACAGAAGGAGCGTTAGTAGTTGCAGCAGCAAAAGCAGGCCTATGGAAGGAAGAACAAGAACAGAAAGAGCCACGTATTGCTGAAATTCCATTTTCTTCTGAACGAAAATGTATGACTACAGTACACATGGATGGCAACAAACGGAACGCTTACATGAAAGGCGCTCCAGAAATCGTGCTTGAAAAATGTACGCAAGTACTCATAAACGGTAAAGTGCAAAAGCTTGATACCGAAATTCGAAACAGACTGCTTAAAGTAACTGAAGCAATGGCGCTGCAAGCTTTAAGGAACTTGGGGTTCGCTTACAGAGAGTTGCCCAAAGACATTGACACAATTGATGACAAGATAGAGCACAACTTCACCTTTGTTGGCATCATGGGTATGATTGACCCGCCACGCGAAGAAGTCAAAGACGCCATTTACATGTGCAAACAAGCCGGTATCCGTGTAGTAATGATTACAGGCGACCACAAACTTACTGCAACCGCAGTTGCTAAAGAACTTAATCTAATCGGCGAAAATGATGATGACAAGGTTACAACCGGCAGAGAACTAGATAAAATCGATGACACCCAGCTTCAAAACATAGTTGAAAATGTTAGCGTATACGCAAGAGTTGCACCGGAACACAAAACCAGGATTGTCCAAGCTTGGAAAGCAAAGAACCAAGTTGTAGCAATGACTGGAGATGGTGTAAACGATGCACCAGCGCTTAAAATGGCTGATATCGGCGTTGCAATGGGCATAAGCGGAACAGAGGTCACTAAAGAAGCTGCAGACATGGTTCTTGCTGACGACAACTTTGCCTCAATTGTTAAAGCAGTCAAAGAAGGCAGAGAAATCTTCGACAATATCAAGAAGTATCTAACCTACCTGCTTAGATGTAACGTCATGGAAATCATTGTAATGCTTGTCGCCGTAATTGCAGTGCCTTACCTAGCAAACTGGTTATCACCTGGCTCAAGTGCAACTGACATAGGCGAAGCCACAATTGCGTTAACTGCTGTTCAGCTTCTCTGGGTTAACTTGACAACCGACGGTTTGCCAGCAATTGCTTTAGGCTTAGACCCTGGTGACCCAGACTTAATGGAGCGCAAGCCCAGAAATCCAAAAGAAAGCATCTTCACACGTGATGTCAAAGTCTACTTGACTGCTGCTCCAGTAATGATGAGTGCACTGCTACTATTTGGTTACTTCTTCTACCGACCGTGGGAGGGAGCACACCAACTAACTGAAGCCAGAACCCAATTGATGACTGCTATTATATTAATGGAACTAGCTAATGCTTTAGCCGCACGCTCACTGAAATATCCAGTATTGAAAGTTGGCATATTCAAGAACAAGTTCCTATGGTACGCAATACTTTCCTCACTGGCGCTACAGCTGATAGTACTCTACACTCCAGGTGTTCAAGCGATCTTTGGCGTAAATGCTCCAGAACCATTGGATTGGGCGTTGGCAATACTGTTTGCTGGCATAGCATTCGCAGTGCTCGAGATTGGCAAGTACGTTGCCTCTCGCAGAAGGAAAGACTAAAGGCTGTGGAAAAATTTATATTAAAACAGCCCTATCCTTCTTTTTATTGACTGAAAAAAGTGAAAACATGAGTGAACATAAACTAGCAAACCCAGCACCTCTAGGTTTACTTGGCTTTGGAATAACAACTGTCCTGCTGAACCTACATAACGCCGGCTTTTTCCCGATAAACAGCATGATTCTCGCAATGGGCTTGGTCTACGGTGGTCTGGCACAGGTTATCGTTGGCATAATGGAGTACCGCAAAGGCAACACCTTCGGAACAACCGCATTCACATCATATGGTCTTTTCTGGTGGTCTCTGGTGGCATTAATTGTTTTACCAAACATGCCATTCTTTGGGTCAGTCGGCTTGTCCAGCAGTTCTGCTATGGCAGCGTACTTTTTCATGTGGGGCCTATTCACCTTTGCAATGTTCTTTGGAACACTAAAGACTAACCGTGCACTTCAATTTGTCTTCATGAGCCTTGCAATACTATTCTTTATGTTGACAATACGAGAGTTGACAGGAAACCCAGTTCTGTTTGGCGATGTTACCTTTAACACCATTGTTGGCATTGAAGGCGTCATCTGCGGCGCAAGCGCAGTGTATCTGGCACTTGCAGAAGTAATTA
>CAYMLF010000042.1:0-13794 GCA_964391275.1 uncultured Candidatus Bathyarchaeia archaeon | reverse complement strand
AACTGCCATAGTAGCCGTTAGTTGTTGCAGTTCCAATGTTAATTGAGTTGCCGTTTGGATCGATTGCAGTCAAGATTACTGGAACGCCGGTGATGGTTTCGTTGTTCCATAGACCGCCAATAGGCAGTTGTTTATGCAGATACTCCATCTGAATTGCCATCGATTCTTTGGAAACGCATGGTGTGTTTGGTTGCGCTGGTGAGAGGTCAAGAACTGAGCCTTTAATCATGACAGCAGTTCCTTTTGCAACTTCAACGTCTGGTGCAGTCACTGTTGTCTGGCTTTTACCCTTGCCTAGAACGTACATGGTGCCCGTGTATGATTCTGAGACACACATATAGCCATCTGCGATAGCGCCTATGCTTCCTGTCATCATTGTTTTAAATATACCCTCGCCTGTGGTTGCGTTAATGCAGTGCAGTTGCCAGCCTCTTGAGATTGGCTGAGTTGGCGAGTGCTCCGTGTTTATAGTGTAGATTTTTCCATCCGCAGCGTAAGCGACACCGTTAAACGACATAACGGTAGTGCCGTTTTCGTTGATGTATGGTGTTTCGAATGAACTGACAGCTGGCGACTCGTACTTCCACACTATTTTGCCTGTGTCCCAGTCAAAAGCGTAGACACCTGAGTATCCACAGCGGAAGAACATGCCATAAGCTGAAGTTGTATCGTAAGCACCAAAGCTGTTGGCATCCCAAGGCTCATCCATTTGGTCGCTTGTCCATTTAATTGCTCCTGTTCTTAGGTCAAGTCCAACGTAGTGACCCCATGCATCAAGGAAAGCATATGTTCCTTTATCAGCTAAGTCGCATGCGCCGCTATAGCCCATGAGTGTACCTGAACCCGCTGGCTCGATTGTCTTGTTAACCAGTATTGCGCCTGTTCTTAGATCAATTGTTACTAGTCTTTGCTCTGTAGTTGTGCCGTCGTAGCCGATTAAGCCTCGTCCAAAGGATGCAGCTATGCCTGCAGTATAATCAGTTGTTGCTGGAATACTGCTTATTGGCCAGCTTATGTTGCTTGCAACTCTTTGTGCAAAGTTGCTTGTTGAACCAGACGTGGTGAAGTTGATTAAGCGATAGTTTCCGCCGCCAAGATTCTGTACACCTAAACCGTAGCCATGCATGTAGTGAATAGCAGAGCTCAACGGTGAAATTGAAGTGTTAAGCGTCATTGCACCAGTGTTTGCGTTATACTTGTAGAGTCGGCTGCCGCTTAAGTAGACAATTGTTGATGGATACTCGATTGCACCTTGGAATTGCCAGTTTCCAAAGCTCTCGGCTGATTGTGAGTGGGTAAATCCATCTACTTCCCAGTAAACTTCGCCTGTGCGTATATCAACACATTGCAACGCGGTCGTAGATACCTGTTGTAGGCTGCCGTTAATCATTTGTGACCTTACTCTTGGAACAGTCAAGTAGCCTCTTCCGCCAATTGCCATTCTAATAGCGCCAGGATTGTATGATGTGGTTGCGAATGGTACTTCATAGCTCCACTCTGTTGCGCCGTATGTTCCGTATCTGCCTGAGCCTGTGATGCCTCCAATGCCTGCCACCTGTTTCCATGCTACGTGTGCACTGCTTGGCCCTTGCACGTATGGGAAGAAGTCCATGCGTTGATTCCAGTAGGGACTGCAGTCAGGATAGAGTTCGTAGAAGTCAGGTCCTGCTGGTCCATACCAGGGGAAATCACCTAAGATCGGTAGCCATTCTCGAAGTTCGGGTGAAATGTTGCGTGTCCAGTAGTCGGTTGGAGGTGACACTGCTGGCCAAGACCAAACCATGTCCTCTTGCACAGTGAATGTGTACTCAGGGCTAGTGTCAGGTTTGTAGTAGGTTGAGCCTGTATAGATTGTAGGGCGGTTCATGTAGCCCATAGCGCCTTCAGATTCCTCAGTGTAAATTGCTCCGTCATTGTAAATTCCTGCAGGCAAAAAGCATCCTGGGAAATCTACTTTGTACTTGTATTCACCTAATTGGTCTGGCACGTATTCCATCCATGTAGCCGCTGTATCTCGCTCTGAGTTCATCGTGAACTCATCGGTTGTTCCATCTGGCTTTGTAATGATTATGTGGAAACCCACGAGTTTGCGTTGAGCGTTAGATGCGGGTGTAGCCCAAACGTTTACTAGAAGGCTTTGGCCTAAACCAACTACGTTAGGTCTTATGCTTATCCAGACGTCGGTGTCAAAGGTGCCGTCTGCAACATCGCCGCTTTTTATTGGTCCACTGTACGGCTGTACTGGAGCGAGCGCTGCTTCAACTGGCTGTGCTGGTACTGCGATTAGGATTGCTGAAGCCACCAAGATTATTGCTAGAGCGATTGATGACAATTTAGATTTTTTATTTTTTCCTTTTAATTCTTGCATTTTTTTGTTTCTATCTCCATTTGACTCTTTTTAGAGTGCTTTTTTACTTACTGAGCTATTCTTATTTAACAGGTTTTCAGTTGTACATACCACTTACAGGAAAAATTTTTATATAAAAAGGGGTGATAAATGAAAAAAGAGGAGATAGTACTGGAAGAGTTAGAAAACAAGACCCTACGACGTTTAGGACTCAGCCCTCTTCAAACCAAAATTTATTTAATCTTAATTCAATATGGCAGATTAAATTCTAAAGCAATCTCTAAAATATCAAATATTTCTCAGCCAGACGTGTACAGAGTAATGGCGAGCCTACAAAAAATGGGGCTTGTTCAAAGAATAGTTAGTACTCCAGTTATATTTGAAGTTTCACCGACGGAACAGGCAATTCCAGAATTATTAGAGAGTAAAATGAATGAGATAGTTAATTTGGGCGAGGAAACTAACAGTCTGATTGAAGCGTTGAATGGCAGGATTAACGCAAACAATTTTAAAAAACCCGAGGTAGAGTCTGAGATGACTTTGATTCCTGCAACAAAAGCTGTTTTGGGTAAGAGAATCAAGTTGATGCAGGATGCTAAAAAAAGCATTGACATAGTTTATACTTGGAAACGCTTCAAAGAATTTTTTCCTTTTATCGTGGAGCCAATTACTAAAGCGTTGGAGAGAGGGGTGAGGTTGCGGTTAATTATCGAGAACTCTTCTAAAATCACGCCAACACTTGAACAGAAAAGATTTTTCAGGGCAATTGGCAGCAGGGGTTCAGCCGTGAAATTCTTTTACGCTCATCCTTCGGCGGTGATTAGCATTTTTGACAGCAAGCATTTATTGATGCCTATGTCGTCTGTGGCTGCTCCTTTTGAAGCCCCAGTTTTAACTTCAAATAATCACGGTCTTGTGTCTATGGCAACTGCTTATTTCGAAGGTATGTGGAGAAACGCTACCGAACCTCAATAAAAATCGAAAACGAAAATTACGCTCAAACTGATGAATTCTCAGACAAAAAACCGCACTGCTGAATGCCCACTCTCAATGCCACTGCAGTTTTGTGCTTCTCCACGCTCAACTCAAGACCTCTGCTCTTTTTCTGAAACCGACGCCCTCAACGCCTCCTCCATCCCCAGCCGCAAACTGCCATCAGACACTTTGCCTAAAAGCCAAACCAGCCTGCCAGAAATGTTAATTTCCTTCCCAGACGCGTCACGGTACAAGCGTTTGCCCTTGTCAAGCCAATCCACCAAAACCCGCGCCTCCGCCTCAAACCCCTCAACGCCCTTGTCTGGAAAAACCAGTACGCCACAATCAACGCAGCAGAGCATGAACCGCTCAAGCGCCTGCCCCACCGACAACTTGTTTGCACCAGCTAACTGGCTAAAACCTTCAAACAAATCTGAATCAACCCGAAAACCCTTAAAAACCCTGCTCAACCAGCAACACCCGATATCAAATTGTATATCAAAATGTATATCACCGCACCCTAAAAAACCCTCCATTGCACACACACCAATAGAACAACACACGCTTCTTTCTAGAAGCACCTTTCATATGCACTTATAAGCCAGCGCTAACCACCCAATACCACAACAAAGGAGAAGGAAAAATGAACAAGACAAAAGCAGCCATACTGTTAGGTATAGTTCTGCTAGCCTCAGCATTTCTAGCAATACAAGCAAACGCAACATACTATCCGCCATCAGACAAATACTTCCTAACCCTCGACAAAACCACAGTCCAACTAGGCGAAAGCGTCACAGCAACAGCAAAAGCACTAGACACACAAATAGTACGAGTAAAATTCACATGGATAGACCCAACAGGCACCCCAGCATTCACAGAAACAATCACCACCTTCACAAACGGATCGCAATACCAAGAACATTACAGCTGGAGAAACATCCGATGGGCAAAATCAACCTTTGAACCAACCTCACTAGGACAATGGACAGTACGAGCAGAATTCCTAGACGAACAAAACTTCTTATGGTGGACATGGGACGAAATAGTTGATACAAAAACAACATCCTTTAACGTTGTCCCAGAAGTACCACTCATAGGCACAGCAGGCGTAGCAGTCGCAATGGTTCTAGGCTTAACAGTATTCAAGAAAAAACAAAAACAATAATGGACTAATTAAACAGTCCATTTCCTCATTTTTCACTAGCCAACGCCTTACGCAAAGCCGCTTCTAAACACTCAACAAGCGCCCTGATAGATCTTCCGCCAGCTTCAACAACATCAAAAGACACGCCTTTTTCTACGCAAGCGCCTCTACAAGACGCAACAACCGCATCCATCCAAAGCTTCGCATCATTAAGCAACACCACACCCTCATACCGCATACGCCCAACATAATCAGCCACCTCACCAGCAACGTACCCAACAGTCTCCAAATCAAGCGGCAAAGCAGCCTCATGCTGAGACAGAGGGTAAACCTCGTCAAGCTCAAGCGGCACAACCCCAAACGGCGCACAATAAACGCAGACATGCACCATACAAGCAAGCTCCTTGCCTAACCTTCTCTGCAACATGCGAATCTTCTTAAACTCAGGCGCCTTATGAAACGGTTTACTTCGCGTCTGCGGCAACAACAACAGCACCTTAGCGTTTTCTGGCAAAGCATAGTTTTCAGTTAAGCGTTTTTTAAAATGAGCGATCTCAGGCCTAGCAAGACCCTCTGAATGGAAGTAAAACAATCCGCTGCTCTTAACAGTGGGACTATGCTTCTCCAGAAAGTCAACATGCCCGTTGAACTTCTTGAGCGCAGAGAGCAACGCTGGATGAGCATGAACACGCATCTCAACCAGTTCCCAAAGCCTGCCATCCCTAATCGCCTGCTTTACACGCTTAATCTCCCCTTGACAAACATACAAGTTATGCTCAGCCAAAAAGACTTCACGCTCCTTAGCTGGTTTAGCCTGCAGACTCCTCGGCGTCTCGCTTGCGCATCGTGGGCAAGTGCATGGGAAATAATCCAACTCGTCAAGACGCCAAGTGCCATTTTCAGTCATGTATCGGCCTTCACGTGCATAAAGCGCGTAAGCGGCTGAATCAAACAAGTCACAGCCAAGCGAGACTGCCAACGCAAACATGGACGGATGCCCAGCGCCAAACAAATGCAGTGGGCGCTCAATTGGGATGCCTTTTTTAGCGGTTAATATCATTTCGGCTAAAACGTCGTAGCGGTAGTTTTCCATAACCTCAGTTGGGCTGCCCAACGCGTGAACGTCAAAAGGCAACTTTCCCATCTCAAAAGCGCTGCTAGCGACTAAGTCCAAGTGTTTGCCGCCTTGAACTGGACCAACCCACAAGATGTCGCTGCGTGTTTTATGGTTGAAAAAGTCTTTGGCGCGTCGCAGTGTTTCGGCGACGGTGACTTTTGCCTGCTCTTTAGTTACTCTCCAACCTGTGGGTATATCAAGAATCGTGGCGATGTCGCTGCCAATGCCCTCTTGATAAGCAACAATTTCCTTTTGGTCATACTCTACATCGCCGTAAACCAGAATCTGGTATGCGCCACTGTCAGTCATGACTGCACCGTCAAAACCTAAAAACTTGTGCAGACTCTCGTTGACTGGGCGGTCTTGGAAGCGTTTTTTGAGGATGTAAGCGTTTGTGATTACAGCTTGAAACCCAAACGTTTCCTTGAGCTTCTTTGGAGCAACAGGCTGAAGTGACGGGTTAATCACTGGAAACAGAAGCGGCGTTTCCACTGTGGCTGTTTTGGTTTTTAGTTTTCCGATTCTGCCCAGCAAGTCTTTGTCTTTTATTTCGAAACTCAAGTGCGTAAACCTACAACACAAAGCAAAGCACCCTTATAAAAAACCTTAGCATCAAAGCTGCGCTTCTAAAGGGTTAGGCATCTTTGTTGCGTTTTTTTCTATAGCCCCCCTTATATAAAGGCGAAATTTAGGCTATGTTGAAGACGGCGAGGTCTCTCTGCCTTGACCCCCCCTCCCTTATATAAAGCCATGTTGAAACCTGTGCTGTTGCTCTCACCACAGACCCCATCCTCCTATAAACAGACCGATTTGTGCTGCAGTTAAAATCAGCCGTATAACCCTTCTAAAAAGTTTAGTGGACTGTAAAAATTTATATCCCCAATAACCGAATAAAGAGGCGAGCGTGTTCATGTTTGAACCTAGCAGTACAAGCAAACTCTCTAGTCAAACAATTCGGCAACATCCGAGCCCTAGACGAACTGAGCTTCTCAGTAAAGCCCGGCGAAGTTTACGGTTTAATCGGTCCCAACGGAGCAGGAAAAACCACAACCCTTCGAACAATCTGCACCTTAATCTTGCCCACTTCAGGGTCTGTCAGCATTTTCGGATTAGACGTAGCCTCTCAAGCTAATGAAGTCCGCAAAATCATCAGTTACTTGCCTGAAGAATCAGGTGCTTACCCAAACCTTACAGGTTACGAATATCTCGAGTTTATGGCAAAATTCAACCAAAAAGAAGGCGTGGATATGAAGAGCATGATTAATGAAGCTGTAGAGCTAAGCGGCTTAGGCAACCGACTCAAAGACCGCACAAAAACCTACAGCAAAGGCATGAAACGACGATTGCTTGTAGCCCGAGCACTAATGACGCATCCAAAACTGGCAGTACTTGATGAACCAGCCAGCGGCTTAGACGTCTTGCACGCTTACCATGTTCGAGAAATCATTAAACGCTACGTGAAAGAGTACGGTATAACCGTGATTCTCAGCAGCCACAACATGCTTGAAGTAGAATACCTCTGCAACCGCGTCTCCCTTGTAAATAAGGGTAAACTTGTTGTTGAAGGAGAACCAAAAGAACTCAAAGAAAAATACAATAGCGAAAACCTTGAAGAAGTGTTCGCAAAGGTGGTTGGCTATGCTTAAGGGCTTCACAACTGTACTGATTAAAGAACTCAAGGAGTTGATGCGTGACCCAAAAATCCTTGTAGGTATGATTGTTGTTCCGCTGGTGTTGTTTCCAGTTTTAGGATTAGTTATGGGCTATGCCGTCAGCACTGCTCAAGAGCAAGCGCAAAAAGCCACTCTTCTTGTAGTTAACAATGACGGCGAAGAATGGAGCAAGTCCTTCATAGACTATCTAAACACTTACATGAACGTAGCAGTCATAAACAACACATCATCACATGAGATAATCGAGCAAAACCTGCTGCCAAACTATAACAGCACACAGTTCGTTGAAATCCCAGCTGGCTTTAGCGCTAACATGACTCAGCACTTAAACGGCGACTACAACATAACTACAAAGGTTAACATTTATGGTGTCTTCCAAGGCGGCGGCATCTTTAGCGACCTTGGCTCATCAGGAATAACAGTGCTTATTGATAGTTTCAACCGTGCCATCGCCCCTGACGTAGTTGCACCCGTTCAGTCAACAATCATAAAAGGTCAAGTTCAGGAAGGCGTAGACCCAGCAACCCTTTCAGGCTTAATGATGTCACAGTCAATCGCTCTACCCGTTACAGTTATGATTATGATTACCTACGCCATGCAAATCGCAGCAACAAGTGTTGCAATGGAGAAAGAAGAAAAAACGCTGGAAACATTGCTAACTTCCCCAGTGGACCGATTCGCCATCCTAATGGGCAAGGTTTCAAGCACTGTTCTTGTTGCAGGAATAGCAACCGTAACTGTCCTTGTAGGCTATTCATACATGCTTGGTTCAATTACTATGGGTATACCTATGCCCGAAAACGTTGACCTTGTAAGCTTGGGCTTAGTGCCCTCAACCTTCGGTTACGTGCTACTAGGCATATCTTTGTTCATAACACTGCTTTCCGCTTTAGCCTTAGCAGTCATAATGTCAGCATTCGCAGAAAACGTACGCAGCGCACAAGCACTAGTCGGCTACATTTACCCGATAATCTTCATCCCAGCAATGGCACTAATGTACCTCGACTTTAACTCTCTGCCTTTGGCAATAAAAGCAGTATTCTACGCTATTCCCTACAGTCATCCAATAATCGCTTCCAAAGCCGTTGTCATGGGCGACTACACAACTGTAGCTCTAGGCATCGTGTACGTAACAGTTTTCACCGTGGTCATTATGTACATTGCTTCGAGGCTATTTGCAACCGAAAAAATCCTGACTGCAAAATTTGTGTTTGGCAAAAAGGGCTCAAAGAAAACTCCATCTGAATGAGCCCTTTACTCTTTTTATTTTTTTTTAAAAAAATTAGGGAAAAATTAGGGTTTAACCGCTGAAACGATTATGCTTACAACAGCGCCCGAAAGCTTCGCAACGCCATCTTTAGTTAAGCCTAACTCCTCAATCAACGCTTTAATATCAGGCTCGTCAACCATCGATTCCAAAGCGTTTGATTCTGAAACCACTTGCACCTGCTCAAACCCCGCTTGCTTTATTTTGGCTAAGTAGTCTTCTTTCTTTTCAGCTCCAGCTATGCAGCCGACATATGCTAAAACGTTGTTCTTGATTTTTTCAGGTAACTCATCAAGCAACACCATGTCAGAAATCATCAAGCGTCCTTTCGGTTTAAGCACACGATAAGCTTCGTTGAAGACTTTTTGCTTGTCAGGTGAGAGGTTGATTACACAGTTGCTGATAATGATGTCTGCGGTGTTGTCTGCAACAGGTAAGTTCTCAATTTCGCCTAAACGAAACTCAACGTTCTCGTAACCGCCTTTCTTGCAGTTTGTCCGCGCTTTATCAAGCATTTCAGCTGTCATATCGATGCCAATTACTTTACCCGAAGCACCAACCATCTTTGAGGCTAAAAAGCAATCTAAGCCTCCGCCTGAACCCAAATCAACGACAACTTCGCCCTCTTTAAGGCTTGAAAGTGCTATTGGGTTACCGCATCCAAGATTCAAGTTAGCTCCTTGTGGAACAGAATTTAAGTCGTCTTTGCTGTAACCTATAGCTTCGCTGGTTTGTGAGGCACCGCCACAACATCCGCAACCACAACTGTTAGTTTTAGCAATTCTTCCATATCGGTTTCTAACTGTTTCTCTAATTTGTTCCTCTTTCATATTTTCACTTCCTACTTTAACGCCTTCTCCAAAACTGGTCCTAACACGTTTTTCACTGAACTGCCAAGAGCATCAGCTTTCAACATCATAATACAGCAGACTTCCCCTTCTCTCTCAACGCCCACTATTGCCAATTTTTCATTAGGGTTTAACTTGGCTTTTTCACGCAAATCTTTGGGTAGTACGATTTGCCCTTTTACGTCCATTGTTACTATGGCATTGATTTTACAGTAGCACTCTTTGCATTCAATTTTTGACATGTAGTTTTACATCCAATGGGAATTTATAAAATAGAAAGAATATTTAACCTTATCGGAAAAATCAAAAAAATATGAAAAATAAGAAGCTTCTGAATTAGGTGAAAGTTGGTTTAGGTTTACCCAACTTTTTATCTACGCAAGCCTGAATGAAACCTTTGTATGCTGGTGCTGGTTTGCCCGGTCTGCTCTTGAATTCACCATGGAATTGCGTTGCCAAAAAGAAGTATTTGTCGGGTAATTCTAGTGTTTCCATTCTTCTGCTGTCGGTGCTTTTACCTGTGAAAAATAATCCGTTTTTCTTAAAGACATCCATGTAGTCAAGGTTAACTTCAAAGCGGTGTCGATGACGCTCCATTATTTCTCCCTGTTTGTACAAATTAAATGCTAAGGTATTAGGTTGTAAGTAGATTTTGTGTACACCAAGACGCATGGTTGCACCTTTATACTCTATACCTCGTTGTTCGGGCATTAGGTCAATAACTGGATGTGGAGAATCAGGGTTTATTTCAGTGCTATTAGCATCCTTTAAGCCGCAAACGTTTCTTGCAAACTCTATAGTGGCAAGCTGAAAACCATAGCATATACCCAAAAAGGGCATGTCATTTTCCCTAGCAAATTTTACAGCCGCGATTTTTCCCTCAGTTCCTCTTGGACCAAAACCATAAGGCACAAAAACACCATCAAACTCGGATAAATCTTTGACACACTGAGGGTCTCGCTCAAACTTTTCAGCTTCTAGATACGATATGCAAACCTTGGTTCTGCATGCCGCTCCACCATGTCGCAATGCTTCGCTCATGCTCACGTAGCTGTCGGTTAAACCTGCGTATTTTCCTACCAAAGCGATTTTGACTTCATGGTCAGGGTTAATTATTGCATCAACAAACGGTTTCCATTCGCCGTAGTCTTTGCTTGGGCAATTGTTGCCTATTCTTTGGCAGATGAAGTCGCCCATGCCCTGCTTATCAAGAACTAAAGGCACTTGATAAACGGTTTCCGCGTTGTATGAGCAGAAAACTGCGCTTTCAGGGATAGTTCCAAACAAGGCTATTTTACGTAGAGCCTCTGCGTCAATCATTTGTGGACTTCTAGCCACTATAATGTCTGGCTGAATACCGATACGTCTTAACTCATTTACGCTGTGCTGAAGAGGTTTAGTTTTCATTTCTTGAGTAACATCTAAAATAGGAACCAAAGCAACATGAACATAAAGCGTGTTTTCATAGCCTTCTTCCAGACGCATTTGACGTATAGCTTCAAGAAAAGGCAAGCCTTCAATGTCACCGACTGTTCCGCCGACCTCAGTTAAAACAATATCAGCGTTAACTGCTTTACCCGCGTTTTTAATGCGGTTCTTAATCTCGTTGGTAACGTGAGGAACAATCTGGACGCAGCGCCCCAAAAAATCGCCGTGACGTTCCTTTTCAATTACAGATTTGTAAACTGTTCCTGTAGTTAAGTTGTTTTCCTGTTTGAGGCTTAAATCTAAAAAGCGTTCATACCAGCCTAAGTCAAGGTCGGTTTCGCCTCCGTCGTCAGTTACGAAGACTTCACCGTGCATGTAAGGGTTCATTGTTCCAGCGTCAACGTTAACGTATGGGTCAATTTTAACTACTGTTGGTTTTAATCCTCTAGCCTGCAGCATTTTGCCGATGGAGGATGTTAAAATGCCCTTGCCAACTGAGCTTAAGACGCCGCCCGTTACGAAAATGTATTTAACCATGCGTTTTTTTCCTCGGTATTAAGCTACCTCTTTCAATGCTACGTAATATAACTCTTTTTGTGCTGACTTCTTAAATCCTCTACATAGGCAAATAATAAACAAGAAAAGATAGATTTGTTTGGAGAGTTACTTTGGTGGCGGTTGCCTGTACCGTCGTTGACTCCACATTAGTCCTTGTATGAGCAGCCAAATACCAATTACCACTAAAACTATGGGCCATAAGTACTGGAATAATAATCCGATTTGCCCAAAATAAAATGCTAAACCAATTACGACTATAATTAAGCCTGCAATTAGCCAGCCAACGCCGCTGCTTCTTTTAGGGTAATATTCCTCTTCGTATCGTCGGCTAAAGCGTTTCTCTTGGTAGTATTGTTTGTCGCGAGGGGGTGTTGTGCTGTACAATGGGGCACCGCAATTTGAGCAGTTGGTTGCCCTGTCAGAATTAAGAGTGCCGCATTGCGTGCAATAAACCATTAATTTTCCTCAACAACCTTTTTGCGTGTGGCAAGATAAGATTTTTGGTGGAAGCTGGCAAGCAGTCAGGCTGATTTGGGGTTTGCGTAAAATTTTAATTCCAATTTGCTCTTTACTGTTTTGAGGTTTGATTATGCCGAGAGCTTTTGTGTTAGTTAATGCTGAATCAGGCGCTGAGGAGCAAGTCCTCAATGAATTGAGGGCTGTTGAGGGGGTTGAAGAGTCTTATTTTTCCTATGGCGTTTACGATATCATCGTTAAAGTGAAGGCTGACGATATGGAGCATCTTAGGGATTTAGTTACGCATAAGATACGCAGTTTACGTAAGGTTCGCTCTACGTTAACGTTGATTTTAACGGAAGGCTAAAAACGTGGAAGGTTTAAGTGGCTAGCATTTCAGCGAGCTTGAGCAGTCGCAGGTCAATTGGTTTCTTGTTTGAAGCTGATTCATTGAGTTGGATGCTTCCGACTTTGCCGTTTAGTAATCCCACGGCTTTGTTGCCCTGCTCTTCACAGATTAAATCAACTGCTTTTTCTGCAAATAGGCTGGCTAAGAAGCGGCTTCTTGCGGTTGGGCTTCCTCCGCGTTGGGCGTATCCGAGTATGGATAAGCGGACTTCTGATTCGGTTTGCCGCTGCATTTCTTTGGCTAATCTGTTGTTGTCTCCGAAGCCTTCTGCGGTTACGATGACTCCTGCTCGTTTTCCTTTGCGCGAGTTTTCTTCCATTAGCGCTACGATTTCTTCAAGGGGCATTGGTTTTTCTGGGATAAGGATGACTTCGGCGCCGACGCATATGCCCACTTCCAGCGCTAAGAATCCTCGTTTTCTGCCCATGACTTCTACGATGAAGATGCGTTCGTGTGAGATGGCTGTGTCGCGGATTTTGTCGATGGCGTCAACTGCTGTGTTGACTGCTGTGTCAAAGCCTATGGTTTCGTCGGTGCCGTAGACGTCATTGTCGATTGTCGCGGGGATTCCAGCCATTAGTGTATCGCATTTTTTGCTCAAGTCCAAGGCGCCTCTAAATGAGCCGTCGCCGCCTATGACGATTAAGCCGTCGATTTTGTTTGCTTGCAGGTTTTCTGCTGCCTGTTCGACTCCGCCTGGTTCTTCGAAGGCTGGGCAGCGCAGGGTATGCAGGATTGTTCCGCCTTGCTGTATGATTCCGCCGACGTTGCGGGGGGTTAGTTTTCGCCAGCGGTTGGTTAGTAAGCCGTCCCAGCCGCGTTCGAAGCCGAGGACTTGTAGGCCTTTTGCGCAGCTGACGCGTGTGACTGCGCGGATTGCGGCGTTCATGCCTGGTGCGTCGCCGCCTGAGGTGACGATGCCGATTGTTTTAATCAATAGTGTGACCTCGCTGTGTATGAGGCAAGCGAAGAAGAGAATAAAAACCTATCTAAACGCGGAAGTTATGACATGCTTGCTTGGGGGCAGGTGAAGTGTTTGTGTTTTCTTTTGTGGCGGATTTTTATGGCTATGATTGTTAATGCAGTTGCTAGGCTGGCGCTGATTGCTACTGCTGAAATTATGATTATTGTTGTGGCGGTGCTCATTTGAAAACCAGCAAAATTCTTTAATTGTCTAGTGTTTTGGTGGGATTTAAGCGTTAAAGCATTGTTTTGGCGGCGGTGTTTTTGTTTTTGGTTTCCAAAACAGTTAAATTCTCTTGCTTAGTCTTTATGGGTTTTGTCGGGAGGTAGCTCAGCCTGGCAGAGCTCTCGAGCCCGTTGGCGTCGCCGGCGGACGGAGAAGCTGTAGAGGTCTACCCATGGTGGGCTTCATTCTAGCCTGCACAGGCCACAGATACCGAGCTGTCGCAGGTTCAAATCCTGCTCTCCCGACCAAGCTTCTGTTTGGGCTGTTTAATTTGGCTTTTTTTATCGGCTGTTTATTTTGTGAAAATTCTTTAAAAGCGCCCATTACCCAGCGTATGATAGCAAAATGGTGACTTGCAGTTATGGCAGGCAAGAAATGGACGG
>CAYMLF010000041.1:8260-13975 GCA_964391275.1 uncultured Candidatus Bathyarchaeia archaeon | reverse complement strand
TCGCCTCCTTTACGGTTAAACGCCTCTTCGACTGCGCCGACGTCGTTGTAGGGTAGAACAATCGTGTTTTGAGTGGTCTCCTCTGGAATGCCACGCGAATTTGGTGTGCCAAAAGTTGCGGCTCCCGAACCAGCCTTAACCAGTACGTTGTCGTGTGAACCGTGGAAGCAGCCCTCGAACTTGACGATTTTTTTTCGTCCAGTAAAGCCCCTTGCCGTGCGAATCGCGTGCATTGTAGCTTCAGTGCCCGAGTTCACCAAGCGCATCATTTCCATGCAAGGCGAAGCTTTCTGGATTAATTCTGCAAATTTCACCTCTAACTCGGTTGGGACACCATACAGCGTGCCTTTTGCAAGCTGCGCTTTCACAGCTTCCATAATTTCAGGGTAAGCATGCCCCAAAAGCAGGGCGCCATAAGCCATGCAGTAGTCAACGTATGCTTTGCCGTCGGCATCATACAGCTTAGAGCCTTGAGCGCACTCCACAAAGAAGGGGTACGGCTCAAAAGCGCGGACGGGGCTGTTAACGCCGCCGGGCAACACTTTTTTTGCTCTGTCAAAGAGTTGTTTTGATTTGTTTTCGTTCAAGTTGGGTTCAACCATGATGATACATTTTTAGCGTGATAAGTGATGATTAAATCGGCGCCTGCACGTTTCATTCCAGTTAGGATTTCGCGAACAACTGTTTTTTCGTCAATCCACCCATTAAGTGCGGAGGCTTTGACCATGCTGTATTCGCCGCTTACATTGTATGCTACGACGGGCACGTTAAAGCTGGCTTTAGCTAAGCTGATGATGTCCAAGTATGCCAATGCTGGCTTAACCATTATCATGTCGGCGCCTTCCGCAATGTCAAGTTCAATCTCGCGCAGTGCTTCTTGAGGGCTGCCTTGGCTCATCTGGTAGCTTCTGCGGTTCCCAAACTGGGGAGTAGACTCCGCGGCTTCACGGAATGGCCCATAAAAGGCTGATGCGTACTTTGCTGAGTAAGCCATAATCGAGATTTGGTCAAAACCTGCATCGTCTAAAGCTTCGCGAATCGCTAAAACCTGCCCATCCATCATCGCGGAGGGCGCAACGATGTCGACGCCTGCTTCGGCTTGGCTAACCGCGGTTTTGCCCAGCAACTCGAGGGTTTCGTCGTTTATGACTTCGCCTTCCCTGATTACGCCACAGTGACCGTGACTCATGTACTCGCAGAGGCAAACGTCGCCGATGACAACAAGACTATCGCCATAATGCGCTTTCAATTTGCCGATTGCTTTCTGCACGACGCCGTCTTTTGTGTAAGCGCTTGTTCCTGCCTCATCTTTCTTGGCTGGGATGCCGAAAAGAAGCACGCTCTTTACGCCTTGCTCCAAAGCCAGTTTGCCTTCGTTGGCGACTTGGCTGATTGGAAGCCGACTATACCCTGGCATGGATTCGATAGGCGCAGGTTTTTGAATGGTTTCATCGACGAAGATAGGGTAGACTAGGTTGCTTGGGTGAATTTGAACTTGGTTTAACATTTCTCGCATTGCGTCGGTTCTGCGCAGACGCCTCATTCGTACACTTGGAAAACTCAACTTATTACTCCTCCCTGTCTAATACGATTTTTAGGGCCATTTCTTTAGCCTCGGAAAGCTTTTGCTCTCTTAAAGCTTGTTTAATGTCAACACTATTAAGTATCACGCCTAAAAGCCTGCTTCGCTCTTTCTGGTCTTTAACACGAGATTTAAGAGCGCTACGTGCGTAAGCTTGCAATTCGATTTGCAAAAGGTCATCAGGCGTAATGGTGCTCTCTATTCTCTGCCTGAGTTCACGCGCCATCGCTGGGCTTTTTCCAGAAGTGGATACAGCAATTTTGACGTCGCCGATTTTTGCGACCGCTGGCAAAATAAAATCGCTCAAAGCGGGATTATCCACTGAGTAAACGAGGGAGCCTGCGGTTTTGGCAGTGTTAACTAGTTCGGCGTTTAGTTTTGTGTTGTTTGTAACGGCTAAAAATACGTCAGGGCGAATTCCCAACGTGTCAAAGAGGGTTTGGGCATCGTTCACTTCAGCTTTTAACAGATTAACCCTTTTTTGTTCAGCAAGCTGCCGTATGCCATCGGAGAATTCTGCGCTGACAACCGTGATTTTCGCGCCTGAATCAATGAAACTTTTGGTTTTCCGGTAGCCTTCTAAGCCGCCGCCGACAACGACGACGGTTTTGCCGTCAAGCTTAAAATCCATAAGCACTGGTTTAGCCTCTACGAAGGGTTACATGAGTAGTTGGTTAAGAGTTTTTTGAATTTCTCCATGAAGGCACCGTAGTCTACGGTGTTTTGCTGGGGTGCTTGGGCTATTTTTTTGAGTAAATCAAGATTTATGTAGCGTTCAGCTGCGTCTATTGCTTGGGAGCCGAAGTCGTCATAGCGGATTTCAATTTCAGGAATCATGCCGCGGCTTTCAAGGTTCATGCGAGGCACAACCCCGAGAAGTTGGACACCAACATTTTCAAAGGTACCCTTAATCGTTTGGTTAGCTTCTTCAGTGAGGTAGCTGGTGCTCATCTTGTTGAGGATAACGCCGGTGACTTTTACGCCTAAATTCTTGAGCATGCAAATGTAGTTTAACGTGCTGATGAGGGAGCCTTCGATTCCCTCTTTGTCGCAGCTAACCACCACAATTGTTGATGCCCCAAGCGAGGCTGCAACTTCCGCTGTTGAGGTTGGTCGCATAACCTTTTCGTTTAGCAAGCCTGTAAACGCGCTCATGGCACCTTCCACAAACAAGAAATCATGGGTTTTACTTGCCTGCGTCATAGCTTCATTGAGAGGTGTCCAGCCGCTCTCGCCAATCTTTATTGAAGAATAGTTTCTAATCGGTTCCTTAACAAGGTAGAGTGCAGGCACAGAATCGCGGATGTCACCGCCGATTTTTATAAGACCAACGTTGTAGCCCTTCTTTTTTAGGGCTCCAGCCATACCTGTAACAAGGAAGGTTTTGCCTGACCCGCTGCCTAACGCCGTGACAAGCACCATTACAGGTGATTTCTTGGCAACGCTCTGCTTTTTGATGTTTGTGTTGATGCCAACTTCACATTTTATTTCTTTTAGCAATTTAGTGTTGGCTTTACGTATCTCTTCAAGTTCAAGCGCGTTTATTCCAAGCGATTTCGTGATGCTTTGAATGATTATTGGGTTCTGGTCAAGTAATGCGTGCACAAAGATACCAACGATATTGCCTTCCTTGTTTGCGACGCCTGAAACTAGGTCTTGGGGAGCTTTACGGTAGTTTACACGTTGAATATGAGAAACAAGAATAGGTTTTGCATCATTGCTAAGAACCACTTCGCCGTAAGTGTGACAGTGAAAGCCTGAAACTTCCTTGCCCACCTTGTCGGTTAGAAAACTTTTACCAACAATTGTTGCTTTTACGCGGTCAGTACAAACCAGCGGTTTAAACTCCGCATCCAATAAGCCAAGTCCTTCACGAGTAATTGGAATAGTGGAAAGGCGACCGATGTCGGTTTGTTTAGCCAGTATCTGAAAACCTGAACAAATGCCGAGCAAGTACTTACCTGCATCAGCCATTTTCAAAATTTCCCTTGAAATCTTTTGGCTAACGCTCTGCGACTCTACAAGGCTTCCGCCGGGAATAATAAGCATGTCTAAAACCTCGCTTGCAGGCTTACCATCAACCAAACCGTCGCTACGGACAAGGTCTGTGGGTAAATTTCCGAAGTCTTCAAAGCAAGGTAGAGCTCCGGATAGGTAAGCTAACCCGATTCTGTGTCGAAATTGCACCCAAAAGTCCCCCGAACGTAATTTACGGAAAGCTTATATTTAAAGCCGCATGGTTTATCCAACCATGCATTCCTCCAGCAAGACTGACCACGTAGTCAACGTGCGCATCACGTTTAAAACTGCTAAGGTTCCTTTAATGGAGGCAATAGCGTTTAAGGATAAGGTTGATGCGCTAGCAGAGATTCGTGCTCTTGAGAATGTTGAAGAATGCTTGTTATTGCAGACCTGCAATCGTATTGAGCTGTTTCTGGTTAGTGAGGCGGGTGAAAAAACCCTTGCTGTGGCAAAAGAATACCTTGCCAGGCGTGCTCAAGGGCATTATGAGGAAGCTATTAAGGCAATTCAAACTTCAATTGACCATGAAACCTTCAGGCACCTTTTAAGAGTAACCTCTGGCTTAGAATCAATGGTTATCGGTGAAGACCAAATCCTCAACCAAGTCTGGGACGCCTACTTGGAAGCTGAAAACGCAAAAACCCTTGGTCCAGTTCTAAAGCACTTGTTTAACCGTGCCGTAACCATTGGTAGGCATATTCGGAATGAAACAGGAATTAACAAGGGCGCGGTTTCGATTGGTTATGCAGCAGTCGAGTTAGCTGCAACTCTTCTGGGAAATCTAAGCGAGAAAAAGATTTTGGTAATGGGTGCAGGCGAAATCGGCACATTGGTAGCTAAAGCCTTAGCCAGACGTTGCCTTAGCCCAATTTTTATTGCTAACCGAACCTACGACCGCGCTGTATCGTTGGCTGAAGATTTGGCGGGTCAAGCTGTAAAATTTGATCAATTAGATAAAGTCCTGCTGGATGCCGACGTGGTTATTTGCTCAACTTCGGCACCACACTATTTGTTAACTAAAGAAATCGTTGCTAGACTTATGAATCAACGATCAAATCAGAATGGTTTAATTATTATTGACATTTCAAATCCTAGAAATGTTGAAAAAACCGTTACAGAAGTTGAAAAAGTTAAGCTCTACAATCTTGATGATTTGCAGCTTATCGCTAATAAGAACATGGCTGAACGACAGAAATGTGTGGATAGAGCAATAGAAATGATTGAAAATGAATTGGCTGTTCTTGATGAGGATATGAAGAAACTTTCTGTGCGCCTTATAATTTCAGAGCTACTTTCAGAAGCAGAGCAAATAAGGCAAAAGGAACTAGCTAAAGCCTTAAGCATGCTTGGCAGTGTGGACGACAAACAAAAACGCGTGCTTGAAGACTTAACAAGCATACTGCTAAAGCAAACTTTCCTGCCAATCATCGAGAATTTACGTTCTGCAGCCAGTAACGATGATAAGCAAGTAATTGATATAGCTATTAAATTGTTTGACAAAGCGGGGAAGAATTAGTTTTGACCTCAAACACGTCATTGGAAAACGTTGGTTTAATCCTGATTGGACATGGCAGCAAACTGCCTCATAACCAAGAAAATATAGAAAAGTTAGCCCAGATAATGCGAGAACGTTCCTGTTTCAAGAACGTTGCAATATCGTTTATGGTGAAAAACAAACCTACAATTTCAGAAGCTATCGACGACATGGCAAAGAGGGGTATCAAAAGAATTGTTCTTGTTCCAGCTTTCCTTGCTCCGGGGGTTCATACTACGCAGGAAATCCCTGAAATGATAGAGGTTAAAGGCAAAGAAGCTCAGATTTCCACAAAAGGCGTGGAACTGTTTTATGGTGAACCCATTGGTGCAGACCAATGCCTTGCAGTTATCTTAGAAGAGAAAGCTTTGATTGCATTAGGCGAAAAAGTCATTGAACACCGCCATGCACCCTTCAACATGGGCTCACCTGTAGTCACACCAGCAGCTTCCACCGAGATTTATGAACACAGCATGAAACTTATCCGCCCAGAAATTCAAGATGTGCTATCAAAAGCGCCTAAAAATCATCAAGCCGTTATCGAACGTGTAGTTCACACAACCGCAGACCCAGAATT
>CAYMLF010000041.1:0-8160 GCA_964391275.1 uncultured Candidatus Bathyarchaeia archaeon | reverse complement strand
GTAGAAGTTATCATCATGGCGCCTGAAGGGGAAAGCATCGCCAAGAAAACCCTTAATCCCAAACTAGGGATTCAAGGCGGAGTATCTATTCTGGGCACTACTGGCATCGTGAAACCGCTTTCGCTGGAAGCCTGCAGACGCTCGCTTGTTCCGCAGATTGACGTTGCTTTAGCTCGGGGCTACAAACGCATTGTTTTTGTGCCGGGAAACATTGGCGAAAAGATTTCTCGCCAGCAGTTTGGTGTTCCCGAGGATGTGATTGTGCAGACTGGCGATTTTGTGGGGTACATGCTGGATAAAGCTGTTGAGAAGGGCGTTAAAGAAATAGTTATGATAGGTCACTCTGGCAAGCTGGTTAAGCTGGCGGCTAACATTTTCAATACGCACCATAAAGTTGGTGATGCACGCAATGAAGTTATCGCTGCTTACGCTGGAGCCGCAGGCGCCGACACCAAAACCGTTAATGCGCTGTTGCAGTCTAACACTTCAGACCAAGCCACTGAAATCCTCAAAGCCGTCAACTTGGTGGAGGCAACCTACGACAAAATCGCTCAACGCGTCAACCAGCGGGTAAGTGACCGGGTGGAAAATAAGATTAAGATAAGCATTGTTATTGTTTCTATGGATGGGAAAGTTCTTGGTATGGACAAGAACGCTAGGTGTAATAAGCCTTGGCTAAACTTAACATAGTCGGCGCTGGTCCCGGTTCACCGGATTACGTTACTCCTGTAGCGAGAAAAACGGTTCAGGAAGCCCAAGTTGTCATTGGTGCGCAACGTAGTCTTGACCTTTTCCAGCAAGACATACGTGGCGAAACGATGGTGTTAACAGCTAAAAACCTCAGTTCAGCCATAAAATATGCGGTTGAATCGGCTGAGCGGGGCAGAAACGTGGCGATTTTGTCCACTGGAGACCCAGGCTTTTCAGGCATGTTAAAAACGGTTTTAAACAGTAAACTAATCCGCGCGATTGAAGTAAACGTTGTGCCAGGTGTAAGTTCCATCCAAACTTGCGCGGCGCGGTTAGGGCTTAGTTGGGATGATGCTTGCCTCTTTACTTTTCATCAAGGCGACGTAAGCGCCAAGCGGAAAGAGGAGTTAGTAGCCTGCCTTAAAAGCGGTAGGGACGCGATGCTTCTGCCCGACGCCAAAGCGTTTCCGCCTAAAGAAGTCGCCAGCTACCTAATCCAGTCAGGCATAGAGGGGCAAACGCCAGTTTTCATCTGCGAAAACCTCACGCTCAGCGACGAAAAAGTGACAGCCAGCAATTTGGAAGGCGTTTTGAAGCTTGATTTTAAAGCTTTATGCGTAATGGTTATCAAAGCAAACCGTGCATAGATTGTACTGTTGACTGTAGCATGGCTAAGATTTGGAATTACAAAACTCCTGGCGTACCAGACGATTTGTTTTTGCAGAGCGAGAAGGTTCCCGGACCTACAAAGGAAGAGGTGCGCGTGTTGACCATATCAAAGGCTCGTTTAAGTGAGGGCAACGTGGTTATTGATGTTGGCTGTGGCACAGGCGGGTTAACTGTGGAGGCTGCTTTGCAGGTTGCGCCCAGCGGCAAGGTTTACGCTTTAGACGAAGACTCCGTGGCGGTTGAATTAACTAAAAGTAACGCTGAAAAGTTTGGTGTTCAAGACAATGTCGTGGTTATGCAGGGTAAAGCTCCTGTTGACTTGGCGAGTTTTCCCTCTGCAGATGCAGTTTTAGTGGGCGGAAGCATGAATCTGCGGGAAGTGCTGGGTACAGTGCATTCAAAACTGAAGAAAAACGGCAGAGTCGTCGTGAACGCAATACTTTTGGAAACCGCAACTGCCGCCGTTGATGAACTTAAAAAGCTGGGCTTCAGAGATATCGATGTGGCGCATATTTCGGTTGCGAAGGGAAAGCAAATAAACAGCGGAACCATGATGATGGCAAGAAACCCCATTACGATAGTTTCAGCTTCAAACTTTAGGTGAAAAAACAGTTGGCCGGTAAGTTCATTGGTATTGGCATTGGACCAGGAGATCCAGATTTAATCACGATTAAAGCCGCTAAAGCTTTGAAAGAGGCGGATGTTATTTGTATTCCGAAATCAGACGCTAATAAGCCAAGCCTTGCTTTGACGATGGTTAAGTCGATTTTGGCTGAGCGCAAGGCTGCTCCTGAAATGCTTGAATTGATTTTTCCTATGACTAAGGATGAGATTGGCAATCAGGCGTTGTGGACTAAAAATGCGAACATTATCGCTGAGAAAGCTAACGGTGGCAAAGTTGTTGTTTTCATAACGCTTGGTGACCCCATGTTTTATAGCACGTTTATTTATCTTTATCAAAGCTTAAGAGAAACGCAGCCTCAATTGACGCTGGAAATTATTCCGGGTGTAACTTCGCTTACGGCGTGTGCTGCAAGCGCAAAGATTCCGTTAGCTGAAAAAGAGGAAGTTGTCACTGTTATCCCCACGGATTTGGACTCGAATTTTATAGAAGAAGCAGCTAAGCGGTCTGACAACTTGGTTTTTATTAAATGTGCTTACCGCCTCAAGGAGTTGGTTCCGATTTTGGAGCGTTCAGGCTTTAAAGAAAACTCTACCATTGCATTGGTGAGGCGTTGCAGTATGCCCGAGCAAGAAGTAATTGTTGGTAAACTTGGCGATGTCCAAAACTGGAGTATCAACCAGGATTATTTTTCTATGGCAATTGTTAAGAAAAACCAGCTCATAAAATAACGTAAGGTGCAGCTAGTGAATAAAGTTGTGATTATCGGTGCGGGTTCAGGCGACCCAGAATTAATCACTCTGAAGGGTAAACGTTACCTTGAACAAGCCGACATCGTAGTGTACACGGGCTCGCTTTTGAATCCTGAATACCTAAAATACGCCAAACCAGACGCGGAGCTTTATGATAGCGCCAAGATGGGACTGCCAGAAATGCTTAAAGTCATGGTTGAAGGCGTTAGGGCAGGCAAAAACGTTGTTCGCCTCCATGATGGTGACCCAAGTTTTTACGGCGCTATTCAAGAGTTAATGGATGGTCTTGATGGGGAAGGTGTCGGTTACTGGCGTATTCCAGGGATTAGCTGTCTGCTGGGTGCGGCAGCGGCTTTAAACCGCGAGTTGACCTTGCCGAATATTTCCCAAACTGTCATTATCACGCGTCCCGAAGGCAGAACGCCTGTGCCTGAGGCTGAAAGCATCGGCAAGTTGGCTGTGCATCAAGCAACCATGGTCGTTTTTTTGGGAACGCCTCACATTGCCAAGGTTATGGTGGAGTTGGAGAAGGGCGGTTACCCCAAAGATACGCCCGTGTCAGTTGTTTACAAAGCCACGTGGCCACAGCAGAAAATCGTTAAGGGCACAATCGCTGACATAGTCGAAAAAGTTAAGGCGGCTGGGATAACTGAGACAGCGTTGATTTTTGTAGGAAAAGTTATGAATCCAGAAGCCTATGACTTATCGAAGCTGTATGACCCCAAATTCACCACTGGCTTCCGCAAAGGCGAATAGCCTAATGCACCAGAAAGGAGTAGCCGTAATAGCGATAACGCGTCGCGGCGTGGAGACAGCGCTTAAAATCAAAAAAGCCCTAGACGCTGAGGGTTTGCCCAGCAATGTTTATGCGCCGAAAAAGTACAGTCAAGCTGGCGTTGTCTCTTTAGACGTGAAATTTTCTGATTTCATCAAGGATAACTATGGTAAAGTGGATGCTTTAGTGGCGGTTATGGCAACGGGTATAGTGATTCGTGCGGTTGCGCCGTTTCTGGAGAGCAAGCTTACTGACCCAGCGGTGATTGGCGTTGATGCAGCGGGGAAATTTGTCATAAGCTTGTTGTCGGGGCATTATGGGGGCGCTAACGAGTTAACGAAATTAATCGCGAAAGGCATCAAAGCTACGCCTGTAATCACCACGGCTTCGGATGTTATGGGTAAGCAAAGCGTGGATGAGCTGGCGAGGATTTTGCGTCTGGATATTCAAAACCCAGAGAGCTTGGTGGCTGTTAACGCTGCCATAGTTAACGGTGACAGCGTGGTTCTGGTTTTGGTTGGCGACGTTAAGGTTCCTGTTGAGTTGGTTAACGGTTTTGAAATAAAGAAAGCTAAAAACGGCGCTAGGGCATTGGAAATTGTGAACAGTTATGATGCAGGCGCAATTGTCACGCGTGAGCCTCTGAACATTGACAAGTTTGTTAAGCCCTTCACGATTCTCAAAGCCAAGCGCTTCGTTGTAGGTTTGGGTTGTAGGAAGAATTCCAGCGCTGAGAGCATCGTTGACGCCGTAAACGCCGCCCTGAAACGAATTAGCTTGCCCGCAGGCAGAATTGATTGTTTCGCCTCGGTAGACATCAAGAAGGACTCTGTGGCTATGCTTGAAGCAGCTAAAATGTTGGGTGCGCCGCTGGAGTTTTTAAGCGTCGATGCCCTTGGTTCTTTAAATCACAAAGATTTATCTCCTGATTCAGCGATGGTTCAAGAGAAAATCGGTGTTGGAGGAGTATGCGAACGAGCAGCACTAATAGTAGCGGGAAAAAATTCGAGGTTAATTCTGAAAAAGACCAAGCGCAACGGGGTAACTGTGGCCATAGCCGAGGGCGAATAAGCGTAGTCGGTATTGGGCCTGGCAGCTTGGAGCATTTAACGCCTAAAGCACGTACTGCCATTGAAGAGGCTGACGTGGTAGTCGGTTACGGCACATACATCAAGCTTATTGAGGGCATCGTGCGCAAGGACGCTGAAGTTATTTCTGGAACCATGGGACGCGAGGTTGAACGTGCTAAAATCGCTGTTATGAAAGCCGACGAGAACCATCGAGTTGTCATGGTTAGCAGTGGCGACCCAGGCGTGTATGGCATGGCAGGCGTCGTTTTGGAAGTTGCTGCCCAAGAAAAAACCAAAGTCCCAGTCGAAATTGTTCCAGGCGTAACCGCTGCAACAGCCACCTCCGCGATTCTTGGTGCGCCGTTGATTAGCGATTTTGCAGTAATCAGCCTCAGCGACCTGTTGACGCCGCTGGAAAAAATTGAGAAACGGCTTGAGTTGGCGGCGCAGGCAGACATGTCGATTGTGTTGTATAACCCGCAGAGTCAGGGCAGAATTGAGCCGCTGGCGAAGGCTTACGAGATAATGCTCAAGTACATTAAGCCAGACACGCCAGTTGGCATCGTTCGAAACGCTGGCAGGGAAGGCCAAAACTACACCGTAACCACACTCAAAAACCTGCTCAACGAAGAAATCGACATGGTAACTACCATAGTCGTTGGCAACTCCGCAACGAAAATTGTTAATGGGAAAATGGTGACGGTAAGAGGATACGACCTCACCAGCTAAAAATTCAAAAGGTCTAACTGGAGCTGTTAGCGGTTGACAAGTTTTTCTAGTTGCTTCAAAACCATACGTATAGTCATGTCGGTTGAACCGATAACATTTTTTCCTTCGTGCTTATGATGGGGGAACCCTGCCAAATCAGGATGATGAGGAGTGTTATCCCATCTGACAATCATCTGTCGATTAAAAAAGACGTGAAAAGAGTACCGCCGCAGATTAGGGGTCTTATGTTCCCAGTAATCAAGCAGCCATCCGTTAATTAATTCAGCTCTAACTTTGAAAATGTAAGAATCAGCTACACCATCGAATTTAGAAGAAACGATTCTCTTAACGATTTTTGCTTTTTTAAGAACTGCTAGTGTGTCATTAAGAGGCAAGAGAATCTAGCTCGCAGGTCACACGTTTCCAAGCGTTAAGCATGTTGATTGCTGCTTCCCACGCCATCCATTGATCCTCCTGCTTGGGAGAAGCCTTGCCGCGTATTTTTCGGGTAAAATCATCAAAGGAACCGTATTTTGCTTCAAACGCCTTTATTTTTCGCTCGTACTCCCTTATTTTCCTTGCAGAAATGTCTTTCACTAGATTACTAACAAAGGCGTCTGTGGAAGCATAGATACCACTTTCAATAAAGGGCTTCGCAATCTGCTCAAGTGCTCTACTGTATTCGTCAGCCATCCTGACTAACCCAACTAATTATTTCCTCCTTTAACTTAAATAACTATCCACCCTGAACAGATTAAAACCGATTTTTGATGAATATTCGGCAATTCAGCGACAAAGGTTGTTAACGGCAAGATGGTTATAGCAAGAGGACACAACCTCACCAGCAAAACCACAGTGCTTATCTTTAGATTTTTGAAAAGTTATAAAAGTGGCTTGTGCCAACTCGATAGTTGTTGGAAAGTGATCCCCCATAGCACCATGCAAGAAAGAGAACTTCATAGAAGCCTTTAACAAAATGATTACTTCTGAACCTAAACGCAAAGGCAAACCCAAACTTGCAACGCCTGAGGAAATGAAGTCGGCTTGGAGAACCGTTAAGTGATAACTGGCTTAGACACCAATATTCTATGTTATGCACTTGACAAGTCATACCCAGAAAACCAGAAAGTCAAAGGCTTACTAACCACTCTTTCACCTGAAAACATTGTTGCCATTAACCCAACCGTACTCCCTGAAGCGTACCATACACTTGTTTATTATTTAGAATGGGTACCTGAAGAAGCTGCACGCCGATTGTCATGGATGCTGAGGCACCCTTACATAAAATTTTATAATCAAACCCAAAAAACCAGCCTAATCGCGCTCAACCTCGCCGTAAAACATAACCTAGACGGCAGAGACGCCCTCATAGCAGCCAACTACATAGCAAACAAAACCCCAACCATCTACACCCACGACAAAGAGCTCCTAAAACTACAAAAAATAACCTGGAAAAACACGAGTATAACACTCAAAGACCCAATAACAGAAGCGGCTGAATAAGCAACATCCCATCTAAAGCAACTCTATGGTTCACCGTTAACCGCAGATATAAAAATTAAGGTGATCAAATTTAAGCCAATTAATGGAAACTTGATAATTAAGTGGATTCTACTGCAAACGAAAGCTTACCTGTATTGGAATTATATTGAAACCGGAAAATTATGCAAATAATCCGGGTCAAAGAGGGCCGTTCTTGTATCCGCATTACTTTGGCAACTCTTTCTGGGTTGATACAACAATTCCACAGCAATCAAACCAAAAAACTCAACTTCCTTTTTTTTACAAACGGATCAACAATGAGGACATATAAAAAAAGAAAAAGGAATTACACATTGAATCTTGACCAACACCACAATTTTTATCTAAAAAATACATCAAGTTGTCTGTTGATTAAGTTACACTCTTAGTTATAATATCAAAGCCAGTCTTTTGTAATATGAAATCGAGGGCATTATAATGGAAAAACCTCATTATGCCGATAAAACAGTTAAGATTAGTGCGATAGTTATCGCCATAGTATTGGCTAGCATAATGTTTGCTTGTATAGAAACTAATCTACACAGCACAATACGACCAGTTCCTGAAGTCATTCAGGTTACCAATCAAGGCATTACGGTAATCGACGGAAACTACAACATTTCATATTCAATAAAAGCCCAACAATCAACAACAATTGATAAAATATTAGTTAACCCAAGAAACATAACAGGGACAAGCTCAAATACTGAAGTCAACAAACCTGCCATTTTCGTAAATGGCATAAAAGTGGATATGGCAAAACCATTAGGTTACAATTTAGATAGCGGCAACATTCTTCAAGTGAACGCTATAATCCCTTGCGCACAAGTTCTCTCTAACGAAGCATCAATTACGGTAGTCAGCCTCGAACCTTATTGCTATTATTATGCGATAACAATGCTTGCATAAGCCTTTGTATTTGTCTTATGAGACCATGTACATTTTGGTTCTTCCGACAGTTCGTGAGTTTTTGATTTTTCCGGTAGTTTTGTAGTAAATTAAATCTTTTTGATAATTGTATAATTTGTAAGGATTATCTCTGTCTGTTGAGTTGCCTTTCCTATTTGAAACATAAAAGTGATTATTTCTTTTTCTTTATGTGTTGTTGGATTGCTTTTTCTACTTCTTGGGATATGACGCCTCCGTGGGTTTTGCCGTGTGTTTCCACGATATATTTCAAAAAGTCATCCCATAATTTAGAATCTACGTAGATAGTTGTTCTTCGCTTCAAGTTATGGTTCCCTGATTATGTTATGATGTTACATACCCTAAATGTTTTATACAACTTTACGACTATAAGTTTATACAATTTGACGTCATGTCGTAATGTCATAACTTAAAGGACTTTAAAGG
>CAYMLF010000040.1:0-14153 GCA_964391275.1 uncultured Candidatus Bathyarchaeia archaeon | reverse complement strand
CGTGCTAGGCTACGAACCCACGCTTTAATGACAACACAGATAATGGTGTAGCATTAAAAGATTTATGAGCAATTCTTATAAACCCACACAATATTTAACTTGTGTCACCCCAAAAAGTGGGCCGGTAGCTCAGCACGGCTGGAGCGTTCGACTGATAATCGAAAGGTCGCCGGTTCAAATCCGGCTCGGCCCACCATCAAACATTTTGACAACCAAAACTGGCAAACTTGGACTTTTTTTAGATTAGAAAGGAAATGCTTACTTGGCTAGGCAAAATCTTATAAACAAACCACGATAAAGTTACAAAGAGAGGAGTTTTGAAAAATTGACTAAAGAAGATGAAATGCTGGTTGAACTTAAAAAAATCAGAGAAGCCGTTGAAAAAGCACCGCCGCCAACACCGCCAAAAGGCTTATGGAACGAATTCAAAGACTTCCTGTCAAAATACAAGATTCTTGGGCTTGCTATCGCTTTTGTCTTAGGCATCTATCTTGGCACACTCGTTCAGTCAGTTGTCAATGGTTTTATTTTGCCGTTAATTGGTCTGGTTCTTCCTTTGCCAGGCAACTTTGCTGATCAATACTTTGAAGTTGGCACCCAAAAGTTCCTGTATGGCGGCTTCCTATCTGCACTGATTACTTTCATTATCGTTGCTTTCATCGCTTTTCTTGTGGTGAAAGTTGCCAAGAGATGGAAGATCGAGTAAGTTTCAACATATTTTCAATCTTTTTTTGTTCTGTTTGGGCTTGTAAAAGTCATGATTGGTGTGGTCTGTTTTGTGTTTTGTTGGTTGTTTATGTGGGTTTTTAGGCCTTCGATTATTAGGTGCTCGATGAAGGTGCTGCGTTTTTCTCTGCCGCGTATGTTTTCTAGTTCCCTGAAGAGCTTTTGATCCATTGTTATGCTTATGTTGTGCTTCATACTGTAAACCTCTTACACTCTGTATATTAAGTATACAGGAAAGTCTTATTAGCTTTACTATCACAAATATACAACAGGTTAACACCATGAAAACCCTCCGCATATCAGATGACGCCCACCAAAAACTAACCGCCATGCTCGGAGAAATAACCGCCCAAACCATGAAAATGCAAACCTACACCGACGCCATCGAAAACCTCCTCTCTACAAGCGTCAATTTGCCACCCGAACTGCTAAACGAAACCCAAAACTTCATAGAAAACAACCGCAACCTCGGCTACACCAGCCGCGAAGAATTCATCCGCGACGCAATAAGAACTCAATTCCGATTCATGAAAGACGATTACACCTACATTGAAATTCAAAAAGACGAATACGAAAAACTCCAGCAAGCCATAAAAGACTTAGACACTGGCTTTCTAAGCGCTGACGACTTCATCAACCACCAAATAAGAAACCTGCTAGACAAACATGATGCATATCTAAAAGAAAAAAGTCAAACAAAAAGATAGCCCACAATCCCGCAGACAGTCAACTTCATAAAGCGAGCTATTGCAGAACCACTCAGGTTCAGGCGGGCTAAACCGCGTTTAGCCAACTGGTTTACAAATCAAGATTCAAACTTCATAAAATTCTTTATCTAAAAAACATCATCTTAAAGTAAAAAGTGTGTGCCTTGCATGAGAAAGTCAAAACTAGAAGTCTACGAAGACATACTTCAAATCCTTGCAGACAGAGCCTTAACACTCGACGCTATCGCTTTTGAAGGCAACATGAATCTTGCATTGCTACATCAAAGAATGCTTTTCTTGCTACAAAACGAAATTGTTGAGGAGAAGATAGGCAACAAAAAAACAGTTTATTGCTTAACAAACAGGGGAACAGCAATCCTCAAGACGTTAACACTTACTAAACGATTGGAAAAACTGCAGTCCACAATCGCTCATGTGGATAAAGAGTTTGGCGAAATCAAGGCACTGCAAGAATCCTCTTGGAAAACAAAGAGGAAAGAGTAACAAGAAAATACTTAAGCAAGCAAAAGGCTCTGCATAAAACGAAAACCCATGCCTAAACCAACTGCAGAGTCAATTTGGAATCTAAACCAAAAAGAACTACTTAATCTACTTGAGACAAGCCGTCTTCTAAACAAACATAAGCAAGTCCATTTTTACGCGCCAAGTTTCACCTACTACAAAACCCAGCATTACCGCTCTGCGCTAACAGATTTTCCCTCTATATCAATAACAGGCTCAAGCTGTGCCTTGAACTGTAAACATTGTGGCGGAAAGGTTTTAGACACGATGCAGCCAGCAAACACGCCAGAAAAGCTGTTGGCGCTCTGTAGAAAGTTAAAGCAGGATGGTGCAGTCGGCTGCCTCATCAGTGGTGGATGCATGCCAGATGGTTCTGTGCCTCTGAAACAGTTTGCATCAATCCTTAGGCAGATTAAGAAGGAATTGGGGCTAACAATTTTTGTGCATACAGGCATAATTGATTTAGAGACAGCAACTTTGCTTAAAGAGGCTGGCATCGACGCAGCGTTAATTGACGTTATTGGGTCGCAGAATACAATTAATAAAGTCTACAATCTAAACGTGACCGTTGAAGATTACGCTAACTCTCTACAGGCACTGCAGAATGCAAGGTTAAATTTTGTGCCTCACGTTATTGTTGGATTAAACGAGGGCAAACTAGACGGAGAATTAAACGCTCTCCAAATAATTTCAAAAACTAATCCCTCAGCAATTGTGGTGATCGCGTTTATGCCAATCTACGGAACAGAAATGGCAAAAACCAAACCACCTCAACCTTTTGACATCGCCAAAACAGTTGCTTGCACAAGAGCAATGTTTCCCAAAATACCTGTTGTTTTAGGCTGCATGCGGCCAAAAGGAAGTTTACGAGCTGAAACTGATGTTTTGGCGCTAAAAGCTGGGGTCGATGCTATAGCGTTTCCAAGTGAAGAAGCAGTAAGCTATGCTAAAGCTCAAGGTTTTGAGGTTTCGTTTTCTTCTTACTGTTGTGCTCGAATCTTTGTTGATTTAGCATTCAAAGCTGGAAAAAGCTCTGATTCTTGTTAGTGCTCGCTTTTAGCATTTTAAAGCTGATGACTACTAGCCAAATTGAGCCTGCCATGCTAGAGATAAACTCTGGAATAGCAACATTAGGCGCATAATGGATTGTGTAGTAAAGTATCCAAGGTGTTGCCGCTGCAATTGATGAAGCCACTGTAAAGACTGCAAGTTTGATTTCGCGCTTAACGTATAAGCCTGCAGTTATGATCCAAAGCGCTATTGGGAGAATAGTAAAGAACAGCACTGAAACAATGAAATGTGTCGGTCTGAAGTCCTCATTAAATATGCCAATTGACATTAGCGCCAGTGTTGCAGCTGCAAAAGCTAACGCGCCTGCTTTACCCACTCTGTTACTGTTAAAGTAATTGAATAAGCCTGTTATAGAAAACGTGAACCCTAAAATCCCGCTGGCAAACAAGCCAAAATTGAAGGTTTGGCTAGTCATTCCTGGTACAACGCCCAAGTCGCTTAATGCATTATGGGTCCAGCTGAATGCAGGGTACGAGTTTATGGCTATAAAGATACATGCAAAGGCAAGCATAGGCACTGTTAACCCGATTAATGCGCTCATGCTTTGACGTTTACTGTTTTTCTGGTACATTAAATCTGATTCCTTTCAATCGCTTATTTGATATTGAATGTTTAAAGGTTTTTAGGGTTTATGGAGCTAAGGAAAACAATGGAACAATAATAAACGAATGCTTGCTGTATTTTTCTCGATTGCTCTGGGCATTTTTAGCTTCTTGGGCATTAGTTTTAAATTAAACGCTATTCCATTTAAAAGAAAACACTGAGGGAGAGAAGACACTTGGCAAAGGAAAACGAGCAACTACGTAAGTTTGGCATCGACCTTGTGGGACCAATTTCATGGGGAACACATCTTTGCCAGTTCTATGAGTCAAAAAAAGATTTGATTGACATAGTAGTTCCCTATTTAACTGAAGGCTTACATGCCAACGAGTTTTGTATATGGATTACTTCATTGCCATTAGAAGTGGAGGAAGCAAAAGCTGCCCTCAAAACTTCAGTGCCAAACTTGGACGCCCTCCTAAAAAAGGGGCAAATAGAAATAATCTCATACGAAAATTGGTACTTGAAAAATGGAAAGTTTGAAACAAACAGAGTTCTTCAGGGCTGGATAGAGAAAGAGCAAAAAGCACTTAAAAATGGCTTTGCAGGATTACGATTAACGGGTAACACTTTCTGGGTTGAGCGTTCCTTATGGAACACTTTTGTCGAGTATGAGGAGACAATTAACTCAGTGATTGGTCAACATAAAATGATTGCCCTGTGCACTTATTGCCTAAAAAGTTGCAGCGGAACCGATGTTTTGGATGTTTTCCAAAATCACATTGGCACTTTAATCAAACAAGGCGGGAAATGGAGCCTTGTTGAAGATTCAACTCAACGTAAAAAGGCATATGAAATGGTTGATAGGTTAGCAACTTTCCCTGCGCTTAACCCGAATCCAGTTATCGAAGTTGACTTTGAAGGCAACATCAAATATGCAAACGACGCCACAGAGAAAGCTCTGCCTGATTTGAAGGATAAAGGTGTGTTGCATCCTTTCTTTTCCGATTGGGAAGTAATAATCCAAAGATTAAGAGCAACAAACGAGTCTACTTTTGGTCGAGACCAAAAAATCGGGAATAACTGGTATCATCAACAATTTTATCTTGTACAAGAAAGCGGAAGCATACGTGTTTACTGCATGAAGATTGACGAGTTAAAAGCGACTGAGAACAGGTTACGTGAAAGCGAGGAACGTTGGGCAACAACGGTTTCAAGCATTGGAGATGCCGTCATAGCCACGGATGTGGATGGCAACCTTACATTCATGAATAGTGTTGCTGAAGAATTAACTGGTTGGAAACTAAAAGACGCCTACCATCAACCTGTCGAAAAAGTTTTTCATATTATTAACGAGTTTACGCGTCAAAAGGTGGATAGCCCTGTTTATAGAGTGATTAATGAAGGGTTAATTGTTGGGTTAGCAAATCATACAATTCTTGTTAGGAAAGACGGCTCTGAGGTCCCGATTGACGACAGTGGTACTCCGATTAGAGATAAAGAAGGTAAAATTTCTGGTGTCGTGCTTGTTTTTAGAGATATTAACTTGCGTAAAAAGGCAGAGGAAGCACTAAGGGACAGCGAAAGTAGGCTAAAGCTTAGCCAAGAAATTGCTCATATTGGCACTTGGGATCTTGACGTGACAAGTAATGAGTTGAAGTGGACTGATGAGGTTTACCGAATTTTTGGACTTAGCCCTCAAGAGTTTGAAGCTACATATGAAGCTTTTCTTGACCGAATCCACCCAGATGACAGAGCAGTTGTCAACGCTGCTTACATGAATTCTTTGAAAGATGGCGATAGCTATCAGATTGAACATCGAATCGTGAAAAAATCAAACGGTGAAATACGGTTTGTTCAAGAAAAATGTGAGCACTTCAGAGATAAATCGGGAAAGATTTGTCGTTCAGTGGGCATGGTTCAAGACATAACTGAGCAGAAAAAAGCCGAAGCAGAGCTTAATGAAACACGGATTTATCTTGAAAACCTGCTAAATTATGCTAACGCTCCCGTTATCGTTTGGGACCCAAACTTTAGAATTACATTGTTTAATCATGCATTTGAGCGCTTAACAGGTCTTAAGGCTGTGGATGTGCTAGATAAGCCTTTAGAAATGTTGTTCCCAGAAGACCGCAAAGATGAAGCAATGGCGCACATTAAGCGAACTCTTGAAGGGGAATACTGGGAAACTGTTGAAATTCAGATTTTAGACACCGAAGGAAACGTTAAGACTGTTCTTTGGAACTCAGCGAACATTTATGATTCAAGCGGCAAAACCCTTGTTTCCACAATCGCTCAGGGGCACGATATTACTGAACGAAAACAAGTTGAGCAGGCGCTTCACAGGGCAAAGGCTGATTGGGAACGAACATTTGATAGCGTTCCCGACCTAATAGCAATTTTAGATAACAAACACAAGATTTTGCATGCCAATAAAGCGATGGCTCAAGCGTTGGGAACAACCCCTGAAAAATGTGTTGGTCTTACCTGCTACAGGTGTGTCCATGGCGCCAATAAGCCTCCAGACTTTTGTCCGCATTTGAAAGCTTTGCAGGATGGGCAGGAGCACACGTCAGAGGTGCATGAAAAGCGTCTTGGAGGCGACTTTATAGTCAGCGATACACCGCTCAAAGATGAGCACGGCTGTATGATTGGGGCAGTGCATGTAGCTAGAAATATTACTCAACGAAAAGAGATGGAGAGGAAACTGGAAGAGTACTCCAAGCAACTTGAGCATCTAGTTGAAGTTAGAACTAAACAGCTTCGAGATTCTGAAAGACTTGCCACTATAGGAGCCACTGCAGGCATGGTTGGTCACGATATTCGCAACCCCTTGCAAGCGATAGCAGGCAGTTTATACTTGGCAAAGATGGATGTGGATGCGTTCGCGGACTGTGAGGGTAAGGAGTCAATTCAGGAGAGCCTGTCTGAGATTGAGAGAAACGTTGAATACATAAACAAGATTGTGGCTGATTTGCAAGACTTTGCTAAGCCGCTTAAGCCTGCTCTTGCAGATGCTAATCTGAAGCAGATTATTGATGAGTTAGTTAATAATCACTGTGTTCCAGATAACATTCTGCTTACTACTTCGGTTGATTCAAAGGTCTGTAACATTCTAGCGGATCGTACCTATGTTCAGCGTATTCTAAGCAATTTGATAAATAATGCTGTGCAAGCAATGCCGTCTGGAGGGAAATTAACTGTCAAGGCTTGCTTTGAAGGAAAGGACGTTGTAATCACTGTTGAGGATACAGGTGTCGGTATACCTAAAGAAGTAAAAGCTAAACTGTTTACGCCGTTGTTTACTACTAAATCTAAAGGTCAAGGTTTTGGGCTTGCCGTTGTTAAACGAATGTCTGAAGCCTTAGGCGGTTCTGTGACTTTCGAAAGTCAAGAAGGAAAAGGTACAAAATTCATTGTGCGACTGCCTAACCGAAAAATCCAGTAAACGCCTCATACTTTATTGTTGTACCGATTCTACCACATAACTTTAAGAATCATTTTTTCTTCTAAAAATTGGAGGCTTTAGAATGAGTGTTCCTAGA
Organism: uncultured Candidatus Bathyarchaeia archaeon; assembly: GCA_964391275.1. Taxonomy (GTDB): domain Archaea; phylum Thermoproteota; class Bathyarchaeia; order Bathyarchaeales; family Bathycorpusculaceae; genus Bathycorpusculum. The sequence continues at coordinate 7,042 of CAYMLF010000040.1, read as the reverse complement.
CATCGTAGTAGGCGTGCAATTTTGTACGTGGGAATAGTTATCGTAGTGGTTGTTGTTGTAGTTGTAGGTATTGCTTTGATGACAAATGCTCCTCATCCATTTGGGGAAGTTCCAGTTAACATCACTGCTTCACCAACCTCAATACTTGCGACCGAGCAGCCGTATGTCCAAGCTATAAATGATATGGGCGGAATGGGCGTTGGGTTTATTTCGTAGCAAAATTTTTGCACCCTGATTTATCATTTTTTTCTTGTTTAGAATTTTTCCTAAGATTGCCATGTCCAGTTCTCTATCCAAATAATTGATTACGCAAGGTAGAAAACCGTTTTGTGTTAGCCTTTTAAACTTCGCAAACCCCCTGAGGACTCTTTGCAAAGCTTGGTAATTTGATTTCTCAAAAATACTTATTTTTGATAGCGAGCCCTAAAGGTAAGAGGTTAAAATACATGCCGTTCACAATCGCCACGCTAAACTGCTTGATAACTGTGGCATCAGGAAAGCAATGAAGGTGTCGTTATGTTGACATTACTTTCTGCAGTTGCACCCCTATTCATGCTAACAATCGGAGTAGTTTTTGCAACCATATTCAAGTTTGCACCAATCAAACCATTAAAAATCAAGGCTATTGCTGTCGCTAGTTTTGCTGTAATTGCAGCTGTAGGGCTGTTAGTTCCCTCATGGTTCTATAAAGATAGCCTTAATGTGATTTACTCTTTCAGTAGTTTTTCTTCAATTTTTGAAGGAATTTCATTCCTGAACGATTTAGGTATTGCATCATTTATCACAGCACTTGTGTTAGTAGGCATTTTTGAAATTGGCTTAACAATAAGCTTCGCTTTGGCATTCAAAATTGAAGCGTTCAGAAACAAACGAAAAAGCGAAGCTGGATTAAAAGACACGGTTAAACAAAATGTTAACCTGCAAGATGTGGAAAAAGCTGAAAGCATTAAAGCTTCATTAACTCAACCGTCGAATGCAAAAAGTAAGGAAGTAACATTTTTTGACGAGCAGGGACTGAGAAAAGACGAAAAAACAATGATGGAGCTTTTCCTGTATGGCAAAGTTACACAAATCACCCCAAACATTAACGCTTCACAACCAGAAGGTTACTCCTTTGAGGGTATGCCACAGCTTGATTGGGATACAAAACGAGCCAGACAAGCACTTGATTCACTTGTCCGCAAAGGATTCCTAAAAGCAGAACTAATCGATAAACTTATCACTTGCATGGCATGCGGCTCAGCTAACGTTCGAGTTAAAAAGTTATGTCCTGAATGCATGTCATTGAGGCTGCGCAAGGAAGGTCTTATCGAGCACTTTTCATGCGGAGCAGTTGAACGGCAAGCAGCGTTTGAATCTGGGAACGGCGATTTAATCTGTCCAAAATGCAAGGCTAAACTGCATCTGATTGGTTCAGATTACCGTATGCTGCCGCCATCTTATGTTTGCCTTGGCTGCAACGTTAGAAGCAGTGAACCGTTGTTGGTGGTAAAATGTGATGACTGCGGCTCAACCGCTCAGCTTGACGAGGAACCCGAAGTGTTCCTATACAAGTATACTGCAAACTCCGAGTTGCCTATGCAGGAAATGCAGCAGATTAAGCCTATTGAAGTGTGTACTAAATTCTTCCGCAATCTAGGATACACAGTGGTTGCACCTGCCTATGTAAGTGGAAGGTCAGGAACAAGACATCTCTTTGACATCCTCATTTTGGGTCGTGTCGGCTGGGTTGAAGCAGAAGAATCAATGGTAACTAAATCCAGCCAAAGGAAAGACAACGGCAACACGGTTATTGAATTGTTAATCGGCAGCAAACCAGTGGACCTTGAAACGATGACGCGAATCTACGGAATGATAAATGACATCGATTGTGACTCACTCATTTTTGTGATTCCTGGTATGACTGAGAACGCTCGTAACTACGCTTCAGCTTATAACATGAAGATAAGCGAAGGAAAAACGATTCAGGAAGCATTAGCCAACTCAAAGATACCTAAAGCAGGAGACAAAAATGCGTAAAACTGTAACCCACCCCAACCTCCCTCAGAGATTTCATGCCGATTTACTGGCTTATGGAACCAGCAGTGAATAGGGGATCTATATTCGACGCCAAACTTTGGTATTGGGGCTTTTGGTTGTTGCCTCCTTAACGTTAACTGCCGTTATGATTGGCACAATAGACACATATCTGGCAGTTGGATGCGCCTTTATCGCTAACGTCTACATTCTACTGCTAACCAAACGGACTCAAAGGAAAACTTCTGGTGCACACGGTATTGCACCACTAATGCTTGTAGCTATAGCGCCAGCCTGCATATCTACTGCACTGTTTTTCTTCGGATTCTTGGGCACTTCAATCATAGACGCTGTGTCAAGAATAATTTTGACTACTGGTTTTAGCATTGCCTTTTTCATAACTACTTACCCTTTAGTTCCAGCTGCGAAATTCAAAACGGTGGAAACCAAACTGCCAGAAAGCAGTTCAACGCCGTTTGTATCCATACTTGTGCCCGCATACAATGAACAAGGGGTCATCTCCCGCACCCTAAACAGCCTAGTCAACATAAAGTACGAAAGGAAAGAGATTATCGTAATTGATGACGGCTCGACCGATCTTACTAAATTTGTTGCTGCTGGATTCAAGGACCGTGGGGTTAGGGTTCTTTCTAAACCTAACGGGGGTAAAGCGTCGGCATTGAATTTTGGGCTCCTGTTTGCCAGGGGCGATATAGTAATCACTATTGACGCTGACAGCATGGTAACCAGAGATGCAGTGGACGAAATCGTCCGAACCATGAATAGCAACCCCGACATCGTGGCGGTTGCAGGCAACATTAAAATCCTAAACAGCAACTCGCTACTCACGAAGATTCAAGAGTTAGAGTACATTATGGCAATTAACACAATAAGGCGTGCGTTCGCGTTTTTTGGCTCAGTCATGGTTATTCCCGGCGCATTTGGCGCTTTCAAGAAGCAGCATGTTATCGACGTTGGCGGCTATGACACGGACACTATGACTGAAGATTTTGATGTAACCATCAAGCTGCTTAAAACACGGGGCGCCGTAAGCTCGAGCTCTACAGCAAACGCTTACACCGAAGTGCCTTCAACCTGGAAATCGCTGTATAAGCAGCGAATCCGCTGGAGCACTGGAACGCTACAGACAATCTTTAAGCACAAAGACATTTTTAGCAATGGACGATTCGGCAACTTGCACAGCTTTGTTTTTCCAATAATGCTTTTTTCACTGTTTAATCCATTCGCTAGCTTTCTTTCGTTAGGTGCAGGGTTGCTGATGACTTTGACAGGCGGATTCTTCTTGTTTGCACGAATGATAGCTATGTTTCTGCTGATTCAACTGTTTGTTTCGTTATTCGCGCTTTCGATAGATGATGAGGGCAGCGGATTGGCGGTGTATTCGCCGTTTTTCGTGTTTATCTACAAACAGTTCATCGACATCATAACGGTGGTTTCGTTTTTTAAAGCGCTGTCCAGAAAGGAGAAGAAGTGGCATAAGCTTCAACGCTCAGGTGGTCTTGAAGCCATTCAGATACGAGTTTAACCTGCCTTTTTTGCTTGCAATTTTTTCTTTAAACGGTAGGTTTGGTACCGCTTTAAAACAAACGCTGCGATTGCTGCGGCAAACAGGGCGTTGAACGTGATTAAAATGAAAAGGTTACCGAAGTCTCTGCCAATCAGGTTTGCGTGCACTATGCCAAAGAATAGTGCCACATACATTAGAGCGTGGATTGGGCGCCAATAATTTGTCATTTTTCTTCTAAGTAAAACTGCCACTACGGCTATGTAGATTATAATCAAAGCTTGCCTGCCGCCGTTTCTTAGGAAAATTTCAAGAGACCCCACTGTTGGAACAAACACGCCTGGATTCATAAATTCGATAGCTAAGAGGATGGGATGCAGGGTTATGAGTGTTAAGCCTAGAGCGGCAAAATAATGGTGGATTCGCAGGAAGGGTTTTTTGAAGTATAGGGTGATTTCTTTTAGGAATGGGGTTATGATTACGGCGATGCTTAGGAAGAGAAAGCCCCAGAGGGCGAATAGGCGTAGTGAGTACCTGATTGGGTTTGTGTAGCTGATGGTGAAGGCGATTATTGAGACTGCTAATGCAAAGATGACTATTAGCGTGATAAAGAGTAGGTCTTTTCTCATAAAAAATGCTCCATTTTAACTGTGCTTTCTGGGTTTATTAGCGTTTCCTAAGTTAAACAGGTCAGCCCAAACTGCTGTATTACATTTGTAACACAAGCGGTAACGCTTTTATCCCAACGCCAAACATTCAAACACAAAAGTGAACAAACATGAATTACCCACCACGATTAAACGGTGCAAAACACGTCTCCATAATGGCCATGACAGCAGCCCTCTACGCAGTATTCTTCACTCTATCTTACTCAGTAACAATGCCCAACTTCACCCTGTTATATCTGCCAATCATCCTGCTAGGAGTTTTTCCCCTCTGGTTTGGTTGGAGCGGACTCGCAGGATGCCTAATTGGCGCATACATAGGCGGCGTTTTCGTTGAAGGCTTACCCCTACATTTCGCAGTGGCAGAATCGGTGTGTGCATTAATAATTTTTGGCTTAAACTGGCTTCTAATTCCTAGACGCTCTACGCAACTTAACTCGTTGTCAAGCTTTGTTATCTTGGCGCTTATCTATGTATTGACACTTTTTGTTGGCACAAGCTACATTCTGTGGCAACTATCGTTCTTTGGCGTTTTTCCAGTTAGCATCGCACAAGCCTTCCTGTTGCCTACATTTGCCCTTAACATACCAATAGTAGTCATTACTTGCCCAGCGCTTATCAAAGCCGTCTCGCCAAGATTGAAAGCGTGGGGAGTTTATTCTGGCACCTTCATGGAATGGCGGAGCCAAAAAACCACAACCCCAATTTAATTTCGCAATTTCCTTACCTTTTTTTCAAAACCGCCATCCTAAGTTCTGACCCGCTTTTCTGCGAATCGGAGATTCGAAAAACTCTGGTTCGGAGGCAAGATTCATTCAAAACTTTTAAACGTTGATACGGTTAATTGAAAGCTAAGAAAAGTGAGTCGCAAATGAATTTGGGCTTTGACATTGACGGTGTAATTGCAAACTTTACCGAACCGCTTCTGGAAATAATTAAAGATAAGTATGGTTTAGCCCTTAAGGTTTCAGACATTTACACTTTTGACTTAGGCGTTGTTTTAGGCATAACCAAAACGGAAAGCAACCAACTGATAAATGAAACCTTAAAGAAAGACTTGCCGCTTAATTCTGGCGCTAAAGAAACGCTGGAGCAGATAAGTCGTGAAGGACACAGCATCTACCTTTTAACAGGCAGGTTTGGTTATCTGCGTGATTTAACGCAGTCTTGGCTCAAAGAGAAAGAAGTGCCATACACTCAGCTTCATCTGCTTAACGTTGGCGAGAAGTATCTGGCGAAGGTTGAACCGCTGGATTTGGTTGTGGAGGATTCGCTTGAGGAAGCTTTAGAGTGGACCCGAAAAGTGAGAAACGTTCTTGTTTATGACCAGCCGTGGAATAGGACGTTAAATGTTAAAGGCTTAACTAAACGAGTCTACAACTGGAGCCAAATTTATAGTGAAGTGCAAAGCTTGACTGTTAAGCCTTAGAACCCGCGCAAGACAGCCCTGCAGTGACGAGCCAAGCAATAGCGGTTGACGAACCTCTCCAAACACATGTTAAACCCCTGAAAAAATCCGCCTTTAAATAGGGGATGGGGTCTGTGGCAGAGCAACAAACCTTGTGTATATACAAACGTATATAGAAACCGTATATACAACATCCCTCTCCTCTGAGCCATCCACACACATAACACAACTAGCCTTGATGAGAGCACCTGAAAAACCGCAAGGCACACTAAAACCCAGCAACAACTACCTAAAACAGTCATAGCGCCAAATCAGGAAAAGCCATTAATGCCTTTTCTATGCATATTTCTTATAAGCAATGCTCTTGGCTATTGCTACATTGAATCAGAGGAGAACTTTGAAGTGACTGTTCATTATGTTCCTTGGGATGCAGACAAGAACCTTCTCAAAGAAGCCCAACGCCTCTGCGATGAAGCAGGAACTTTTGACTGCATCCAAAACGGCGATTTAGTCGCGATAAAGCTGCACGTGGGTGAACTGGGTAACCCAAACTACGTGCAACCCTTCTTTGTACACGACATCATCCGCATGGTTAAGGAAGCTGGAGGAAAACCCTTCCTCACTGACTCCAACACTTACTACCGTGCAATGCGTCAAAACGCGTATGACCACATAAACACTGCTTTAATGAACGGTTTTAACATGGCGCCTTTCATAGTGGCTGACGGATTAAAAAGCGAAAACTACCGCACAGTAAAAACAAAAGGCATCCTAAACGAAGTAGAAGTTGCAGGAGTCATCGCAGAAGCAGACGCAATGATTGTTATCTCCCACAATAAAGGACACGAACTCAGCGGTTTCGGCGGGGCAATAAAAAATCTTGGCATGGGTGGCACTTCGCAAGCGGGTAAACTTCGGCAGCACCGCACGGTTGGCATAGAAATTGACGAGTCAAAATGCACAGGCTGCGGAAAATGCATTGAAATTTGTCCTCGTCATCTTCCAGAAATCATTGAAGGTAAAGCACATAACACTTCACCGTTGTGTATGCGTTGTCCAATGTGTAAGGCTGAATGTCCCATGCAAGCAATCAGTTTTACCAATCAACAAAATTTTTGCAGGGCACTTGCATCCGCTGCTTACGGGGTACTTTCAACTTTTAAGCAGGGCAAAGTTTCCTATGTAAGTTTTGCTAAAGACATCACCCAATTCTGCGATTGTGTTCCAGATGCTGGCGCGCCAATAATGAAAGACCTTGGCATATTTGCTTCGGATTCGCCGGTTTCAGCTGATGCTGCCTTTCTGAGTATGGTTGACTATAAAGTGTTCAATGAATTGTCCAGTGTGGACTGCATGCTGCAGGTTACTGAGGCAAAAAGCTTAGGCGTTGCTGGCGAAGTTAAACCAGAAATAATTAGGCTCTAACTT
>CAYMLF010000039.1:0-14295 GCA_964391275.1 uncultured Candidatus Bathyarchaeia archaeon | reverse complement strand
CCAGATAGCCCAAAAAACGCTAAAATAGATTAAAAAACAAAATAACCCAAATGAACCTAAATCTCATCCCCAACCCTCAGCAAAAAACAACGTTAAACTCTTTGAGAAGCCAGCAACCCAAAGCTAACTAGAGCATAAAGAACAGTTTCTGCTTTTGCTTATTTGTTGTGCTCAAGGCTCTACCAACAACTGCTTCTAAAGAAAACATACAATTACATGGTTAACTGGAACTAAAAAAATATAAAATGGGTAGATAGATGCATGGATTGCGCGTTAGGCTTTGCCTTTTTCTTCTTTACCAAAGTAGGTGGTCCATTTCAGTTTACGAGCGTCCCTGCCAAATTTCAGAGAACTCTTCTTACACTTGTTAGAATCAAACCATAGAATGGAACCATCATTCTTAACGTACATCATGCCTGTACCCGCTGGGAAATCGTTACCGCAAAATGAACATTTTCTTGCTTTTGGCATGACCAATCAAACTCCATTAAGCGTTTATCTTGTGATTTTCTTTGCTTCTCTCTCGGTTTCTCGAAGCATCAGGATATCTTGAACTCGCACTGGTCCTTTAACGTTGCGTGTGATAATTCTGCCCTTGTCTTTGCCTTCCATAATGCGAACTCTGACCTGCGTGATTTCACCAGTAACGCCTGTGCGTCCGATAATTTGGATAACTTCGGACGGAATCAGCTCTTCTTGCGCTGCAGCTCTTTCTACTTTAGTACTCATTACTGAGTTCCTCGTCTAACCTGATCAAGCCTTGTAATGATTTCTTTAATTAAGCCTGAAGCTTCTCCTTCCTTGATGATGCATGCTGATGCGCATGGAACATCAATTCCAACTGCTTTGCCAAGCTGGTCTTTGTTTGGAACAAACACGTATGGAATTTTCCTTTCATCACAAAGTAACGGTAAGTGTGCAATAACTTCTGGAGGATCAACATCTTCAGCGATTACAACGAGTTTAGCAATTGAGCGTTCAACAGCTTTAGTGGCTTCATTTGTTCCTTTCCTAACACTACCTGATTTGGAAGCAATCGAGAGGGCTTCATAGGCTGCATCTACGATTTCTTTAGGTACTTCATATTTCACATAAAATGGTTTTGACATATTAGCCTCACCCTATTAAGGCACAGTGTAATCAACACTTCTCATTAAATAAGTTTTCTGCTAAAAACAAGCCTAATCCAGCCCCAGCCAGCATAGATTATCGAAAGCTTTAAATGCGCTATTACGTTGACCTTGATGTTTTTCGAGAGGGGAACGGGTTTGCAGAGATTGGGCAAAGTATTGAGTGTAACTCCATCAAGCAGCCTTATAATAAAAACAGAAAACCCTCCAAAAATCGGCTCCGAAGTTGTTGACGAAAACCTAAATGTTGTCGGCAGAATATTTGACATCATAGGTCCAGTGTCTTCGCCTTATGCAGTAATAAAACCAAAAGTAAAGGATCCAGCTGTGCTTGCGAATAAACCATTATATTTGCTTCTCTCGAAAACAAGAGGCAAAAGGTAATGACTATTAGAGATAGTAAATTACATGAAGAAGTCGACCCAGCAGCAAAGAAGGAACCTACTAAGGTACAAGCGTGCCCTGAATGCGGCAGCACCAGAATAATGCGTGACTACGAATGCGCAGAAATTGTTTGCATGGACTGCGGCATCGTGGTGCAACAAAAAATTGCAGACAGAGGACCAGAATGGAGAGCCTTTGACGATGAACAAAGATCAAAACGCACTAGGGTCGGTGCACCATTAACCTACACGATTCACGATAAAGGTTTATCAACCACAATAGATTGGCATGACCGCGACATATATGGAAAAAGTCTTTCGCCCGGCCAAAAAGCGCAGGTTTACCGCCTCCGAAAATGGCAAAGACGTATCAGGGTTTCAGATGCGACAGAAAGGAACTTGGCGTTTGCACTCTCAGAAATCACAAAGATTTCTAACAACTTGAATTTACCTAAAAACATTCTTGAAACAGCATCAGTAATTTACCGAAAAGCAGTAAAAGAACGACTTATCCGCGGCAGGTCAATTCAGGGCGTAACATCAGCAGCGCTTTATCTGGCATGCAGACAGTGTGGTCTACCAAGAACTCTTGACGAAATCTCTCAAGCATCCACAGTGAATAAGAAGGAAGTTGGAAGAAGTTACCGATTCCTAATTAAAGAACTAAACTATTCAATTCCGCCACTTCGTCCAAGCCAATACATCACAAAGTTTTCCAACCAGTTAACAATGCAAGGGAAAGTTGAGGAAATCGCTCATAAAATCTTGTCTGCGGCAAAAGAGCTTAAACTTACATCTGGTCGAGGCCCAACAGGTATTGCGGCAGCAGCAAGTTATGTAGCGTCAGTTTTAACCGGCGAACGCAAGACACAGCGTGAAATTGCAGAAATAGCGCAGGTAACTGAAGTTACTATTCGCAATCGGTACAAGGAACTTGTAGAGCGATTAATGTTCCAAATAAGCATCTAAAACTATTTTTTCTTTTTTTATTGTCCTTGGCTGTTAATTTTTCTATTTCTATTCATTTTATTTTTCGGTATGTAATGCAAAGTGTTATAAAAAGAAACGAGTAATTCTGATTCCAATCTAGAACCTGTTTAACTTGAAGAGGTAACTGAGTGGTTAACTGCCCAAACTGTGGAACAATTCAAGCAACAGAAAAAAATAATTGGACAATTCAACCAAAAAAACAAGCAAGCACTCCAAATCTTTCAGGAATAAACGTGAGCGTTTATGAATGCCCTAAATGCAAAACATCATTCCATTCAGCAATGCCCAATCAAACAACTATAAAGTCACTAAGCGAAGAACCGAAATTTCCAGCTTTAATTTGCCGGCTCAATGAGATCCGTTCTGAGTTGAAACAGAATTTGGAGAATCTGCGGCGAAACTTAGATAATTTGGAGTCTGAGCGTTCCCAAGTATTCTTTGAGATTGAAGCGGTGCAAAAAGCTGCAGAGTCCAAGGCTGTAGCATTAGAGACAGAAATTAGTCAGTTGCGTGAAGATGTAAGCAGTCTTAAGGAGCTTTTAGGGTTAAACAAAGACTCAGGTTAACCATTTATGAATTCAATGTTAACTGTTATGTTAACTGTTACACAGGTATTTTTTTAAGGATGACTTTTACATATGTAGCATTATGCCCTATAAATTCACTTTCGACTTATCAAATGTGCCAAGATTCTTCTTCACTGAACTAGCCATGGTAAGCTACCAAAAGGGCATGCACAAAGCTGTCCTTAAAACATTGTTTGAAATAATCAAAAAATTCAAAATTGAAGAAGCAACGGGCTTAAACATCAACGACGCTGTTGTGTTAATTCAAGACCTCATTGACCTGCAAGCAATAAACATGATTGAGCGGAACAAGTTTTTACAAACCAAAAAGAGAGCGCTTATGCTTCCTCACTGTTCACGCAAATATATGGATAGCCGTTGCAAAGCAATCTTTGAACCAACTATCCCATCGTATACCTGTATGCATTGTTCAGAGGATTGTCTTGTTAACCAGTCAGAAAAATTAGCTAAAGCAAAAGGCTATGATGTTTACGTGCTTCCGGGTGGTTCTTGTATTCCAAAAATTCTAAAACATTCGTCTTATGAAGGCGTTATTGGGGTGGCTTGTGGGGAAGAAATGCGTATGCTGGCGCCATTGTTGGACAGCATGGATGTGGCTGGGCAAGCGATACCGTTAATTAAAAATGGATGCGCAAACACTGTTTTCAACCTTGAAACGCTGTTAAAGGTACTTTAATTTTAACTTTTGCAGGTTCTTGTTATTTACTCAAGCAAAATATTGACTGTTTGTAAAAACCACAGCTAAAACCAAACGATTTGTCTTTTGCAAGCCAGAAAAAGCAAGTTGCACCACAACCTATTTATGTTCGGAAAAAAGGTTACTAAAAGCGCGTCTTAAAAGTATTAATTTAGGAGAAGCAAAAGCCATGTCAGAAGCCAACTCGGTGTTGATCGGTAAAAAACCAATCATGAACTATGTGCTTGCATGTATAACCTTCTTTCATGGCGGAGCAAAAGAAGTCAGCATAAAAGCGCGTGGAAAAGCAATCAGCAGAGCCATTGACGTAGCCGAAGTCGTTAGACGAAAATTCCTGCCTGACGTTAAAGTCAAAACAGTTCAAATTGGAACAGAACAAATCCAACCGCACGATGAGGAAACTCAACTATCAAACGTTAGCACTATCGAAATAGTACTGCAACGCTAAAACGCGACTACAAAATGTTGATGCTTCAAGGTTTCTCCTACTCACAAAAATAACGTTAACCATAAAGGCGATTCAAAAACATGAAAACCGAACTATGTAGCTTCTGCCTAAAAAGCGGCATATTATGCCAGAAATGTTCAGCTAAAGTTAAAGCTGGAGAAATAAGCGACCTAGACTTGAGAATCGCCAGACTCCTACTCAATCTAGAGGAAAAATACCCAACTCTTCAAAACGTATGCTTCTACAAAGCAGTAGACGTAGAAAAAACTTTAGCCGTAATCGTAGGACACGGCGATGTGCCAAGAATGCTAGGTTACGGCGGAAAAATTATCAAAGCCCTCGGTGACGAAACAGACAAAAACGTTCGCATACTGGAATACGGCGTTGACGACCGCAAATTCCTCGAAGACTTATTCATACCCTTTAGTATACTAACCATCAATACTATTTGGCTTCCAGACGGAACAACAGAAACACGCGTTATCCTCAAACGTAAACGTGGACAGCAACTTCCATTTGACTTGGCAGCGCTCAAGGAAATCGCTAAAAGCGTACGTAAAATGTCTATCCGAGTAGAATTCGCAGATTAGGCGAAATAACATGACTCTGGACTCCATCGGAGACTGGACAAGAACTCATACAACCAACGGCGTAACTCCAGAATTAGATTCGAAAGAGGTTATTCTGCTTGGCTGGGTGCAAGAAGTTCGAGATTTGGGCGGCATCCGTTTTATCATTATGCAAGACCGCGAAGGAACCCTGCAAATAACCTTACCAAAGAAACGCATTGCACCCGAAGTGCTCTCGAAAAGTGACCAACTGCAAAAACGCTACAGCATAGCAGTTAAAGGCATCGTAAAAAAGACTAATATGACAAACAGAGGCATCGAAGTAATTCCGAACCAAATTAAAATTCTCAACACCGCTATGCCCCAACTGCCTATTGACATTACAGGCAAAACACCAGCCAACATCGAAGCCCGATTAGACGCCAGAGCGCTAGACCTTACTCAAGAAACAACGCTTGCTGTTTTTAGAATTCAACACACCGCCTTAAAGGCAATACGTGATTATCTTTTCGATAAGGGCTACATTGAAGTTCATACTCCAAGAATCATTGCCTCAGCAACTGAAGGTGGCGCAGAGCTTTTCAGCGTAAAATACTTCGAGCAAACAGCCTATCTTGCGCAGAGTCCACAGTTGTATAAAGAACAGTTAACCATGAGCATGGAAAAAGTCTTTGAAGTTGGTCCGTTTTTCCGGGCTGAAGAATCACACACTCGCAGGCACCTGAGCGAATTTACCTCAGTTGATATTGAGGAGGCATTTGCAAACGCTAAAGATGTGATGGCGCTTCTTGAACAAGTTATCCATCATACATTAGCCACAGTAAAACAAGAATGCGTACATGAATTATCCGTGCTAAAATACAAATTTGAAGTTCCTGATTTGCCGTTTAAACGCTTAACTTACGATGAGGTCCTCAAAACCCTCAAAGATGAAGGCGTTGAGGTTCCATGGGGTGAAGACATTCCCACTGAAGCATTCCGCGTTTTAGGAAAACTGTATCCGTTCTTCTACTTCGTTACGGATTGGCCAACGCGCTCTAAAGCATTTTACATCAAGCCCTGCCAAGATAAACCTGAAATCTGTGAAGGCTTTGATTTGATGTGGCGTTACATAGAATTGGTTTCAGGCGGAACGAGAATCGAAAATAAAGACCAACTGATCAGTCGAATGCAAGAAAAAGGTCTCAACCTAGATTCCTTCAAGTATCACCTGCAAGCCTTCGACTATGGTATGCCGCCTCACGCTGGATGGGCAATTGGGCTGGAACGTTTAACAATGATATTAGCTGGCAGGAAGAACATTAGGGAAGTCACTCTTTATCCACGTGACAGAGTAAGATTAACTCCATAGGTAAGTCGCCGTTAACGCTTCTTTTTTCAATACGGTTATTAACTCAATCGCTAATAGGAATACTGGCGAAAGGAGAAATGAAACCTAAAAAGTACGCTTTACTCTGCCTAGTAATAGCGCTGGCAGTAGCAATGGCAAGTTTTTCATTAACCCAAGCAACCGACAACATTTCATTCACAAGTAGCAACAGCGGAACAATCAACAAAGACAAAGGCGACTCTTTCACTGTCAAGTTAAATGTAAAGAATACGGGCGAAGACAAAGGCGAATTCTCGATAAGCGTAACCTTTGAAGCTGAAGCTTGGACTTGGAAGGGAACGCAGAAAACAGTCACTTTAAACGCTGGCGAAACTAAACAGTTAACATGGGAAGGCAAAGTGCCCAATAATGCAGCGTCTGGCTCAGTTGCAAGGCTCATAGTGTATTATGGGGATTCTTACAAGGCGCTTGACTGGTGGATTTGTGTCTCTTCAAACTCCGAGTTATCCATAATTTCAAGCCATGTCTATTGAGAACTCGTCCCAACTGTTTCTTGCGAAGTCGTTAGGATAAAGTCTTTATCAGCTACGTTACATACTGCTTGACGGAAGACAACATTATGAAAAAGCAGCCCGACTGGTTCAAAATATTCAATGAGTGCAGAAAAAACATTAACACACGCATTAAGCCATGCATGAAAAGCCTCAAAGAGCCACAACCCGACTTAGGCAGAGGCGCTGGCGGAGACGCCATGAAACCAGTTGATTTAGCCGCAGAAAAAGCAATCATCGAAACGCTCCAAGAAAACATGGTTTCTTTCACGCTTATCAGCGAAGAATCAGGGTTCGAAAAGTTCGGCGACACGCCTGACGAATGCTACGTAACTATTGACCCTATTGATGGGACAACCAATCTGGTTAGGGGTTTACCAGTTTATGCCTCCTCAATCGCTGTTTCAACGAAACCAGTTCTTTCGAAGGTTTACGCTGCTTCAGTAATTGACCTCTACCATGATATTACCTACACAGCGCTGGAAGGTAAAGGAGCATATCGAGATGGCGAAAAAATCCAGACCTCAACGGTCTACTCACTTGAAGAAGCAGTAATCGGTCTTGACCTAAACACGTACAAAGTAAAAGCAATCGCCCCCAAACTAAATGACCTGATAGAGAAAACTAAGCACATCCGTCATTACGGTGCAAACGCTCTTGAACTCTGCTATGTCGCAAACGGTTTTACTGACGCGTTTGTTGATATCCGCGGGAAATTGCGAACAACCGATGTTGCAGCTGGATTTTTAATAATTAAAGAGGCTGGTGGCTTAGTTACAACTCTTGACAACAAGCCTGTAGACGTAAAATTGGATCCAAAACAAACTTTGAATTTTGTTGCTTCCGGCAACACTCAAATTCACCAAAAAATTCTTGGCTTGGTTAAGCCCTAATGTTAAAACTTCTTTTTCCACATGCTGCGGCACTTATAAAAAATAAGAACACAAAAATAATTCTTATTTCTGACCCTCATATTGGTTGGGAAATAGAGCTTCAGGAAAAAGGCATCCATGTTCCTACTCAAACGTCGAAGCTTCTCAGTAAATTAACCGCTTTAATAATCAAGTACAAGCCTGATAAACTAGTTATTCTTGGTGATGTTAAATACACGGTTGTTCGCGCTGAGTTAGGCGAATGGCATGATATACCTGACTTCTTTAACAAGTTATCCGCTTATGTTAGCGACATAGCTGTTGTACGTGGAAACCATGATGCCAATCTGGAGCCTCTGCTGCCGGAAAACGTAAAGCTTTACCCAGCAACAGGTGCAATAATCGGAGACATAGGCGTTTTTCATGGGCACAAATGGCCATCACCGGAACTGTTAAAATGTAAAACACTGGTAATGGGTCATCTGCATCCCGTTGTTGTTTTTCGTGATCCAGCCGGTTTTAAGATTACACGTCAGATTTGGATGAGGGCAAAATGTAACACTGAAGCCTTAGCGAAAATACTCATAGAGAAGCATAAGATAAAAGCTGGAGGCACCGTTGGAGAAATTGTGCGAAAGCATTATGGGTTTAAGCCTTCTTCCCAAGAGCTTTTTATTATGCCCAGTTTTAACGATTTTCTAGGTGGTCGACCAATTAACGAGACAAAACCTAGAAAAGATGGTGGTGAGGCGTTGATTGGTCCAGTCTTGCGGTCAGAAGCCATAGATGTAGATACTTCAGAGCTTTATCTTTTAGATGGAACTTATTTGGGGACGCTTAATCAGTTAAGGAAGCTTGGATGAATCGCTAAAGTGTTCTTGCGTAAGCTATTATTTATAACAAAAAACTTATTGGATTGAAAAACACTGTCTTTTCTTGGTGAGCCTATTTATGTCCATAGACAACAATGAAGACTACCCCGAATGGTTCAAAAAACGCCGTAATCCATCAAGGGATCCTTTCTTTGGAGACATAGATAACATGTTTCGTGAAATGGAAAAGATGATGGAAGAAGAATTCAAAAACTTCTCTCAAAAAGTGCCCAAAGAGTACGTTAAGGAACGCCAATTACCTGACGGCAGCACTGTTAAGGAGCTTGGACCGTTCGTTTATGGCTACAGCATGAAGATTGGCCCAGACGGTAAGCCTGACATTCAAGAGTTTGGCAACTTAAAGAAGAGTCTGAAAGGTCCAGAAGTTAAAGAAGAACGTGAACCGCTTGTTGACATTGTAGATACAAGCAGTGAGGTTCGTGTGGTTGTGGAGCTTCCAGGCGTTGAAAAAACCGACATTAAACTGCATGGAACCGAAGATTCCTTAACAATTTCGGTGGATACGCCGCAATACAAGTACTATAAAGAGGTTGATTTGCCCTGCAAGGTTAGAGTAAAAGAGGCGAGATCCACATACAAGAACGGTGTCTTGGAGGTCATAATTCCTAAATCTCAACCATCCAACCCAATGGGCGAACCCATTAACATAGGCTAAACTTTTAAGCCTAAATTCACCCTCTTTCCCAGTACAGACAGTGCAATAATGACTGATACCTCAGAAATAGAAACCCTAAACGCTATTTGCAGGCAAGCCAAAGCAGCAGGCAAGCTTTCAGGGGACAATATTAATGAATTGTATGAGCTTTTTGGACAACGTTTCACAAAAGCTTTAGACACGCTAAAAGAGAATCGGGTTAAAAAATACATTTTTAGACCCAGTGGGCGTGTCGTTTGGATTGTTGTAGGCAGAGAACGTGATTACTTGATAATGCCTGAAGCTGAATTTTGCACATGCGATGATTTCTACTTTAGGGTTTTAGATAAGAAGGTTCACATGTGTTATCACCTTTTTGCTCAAAAAATCGCTCAAAACTTGGGTTGGTTTGAAACTATTGAGGAAAACGACGATACCTATGATATGTTGATGAATGAGTGGAAAAAAGCTACTGCTTAAATATGTAGACGCTACAACAATATGATAAAATAAAGAGGAGAATCGCAATTGGACTTAAGCCAATACTTTACAACACTCCAATACATCTTGATGGGTTCAACCGTTATTGCTCTATTGTTGATATTCCTATACGCATACTACGGTAAAGACGACGAAGAAGAAGAAAACGAGTAAAAATTTAGCCCATCCTTCTTCTACTTCTTCTAGTGTAGACTAAGAATAGCCCCAAGGTTACAACAGCAAGAATAACGCTAATTATAATTAGCCATTCCGAACTAGGACCAGCACCAAAAACGATTGGAATCGGTCCAATAAACACTACGCCACCAACGCTTCCTGAACCGCCACTAAGCACCGCTGTAATCACAATGATTACAACGCCGATTAAAATCATAATGAACCCTAAAACAAGCATGCTAAATGGCTTGCTTATAGTGTTTAATCCTTCTTCTGGTTGGTTGGTGCTTTCAAGCATTCTTTTCTACCTCAACATGAAAAGATACAGAATAATAAGCGCTATCGTCAACGCTAAAGCTAGTACGATAACGGTTTTTATTGATTTTTTGTCTGTGCCAAAGATTATTGGGATTGGCCCAATCATTATTACGCCTGCTCCCTTCACTTCAGCTTTTTCCGATTTTTCTGTTGATTGCAGAATTGACAAAATCACGACTACTATTCCAATAACGATGAAGGCTGTAGCTGTTGCATAAAGAAGATTGAGATCCATCTTTTTCTTCATTCTCAATTGAGTTGTAGCGCTTTAATAAGTTTAGCCAAAAATTAAGGTAAACTATAAACAACCAAAACGCCTATTCCCTCAACAAGCAAATGACAACTCAAGCCATAATTCAAGCTATACTTGCTAAGCGTTCAGACCTCACTGAGCAGCAAATCTTAGAGAATTTGGCTGAAGAGAGGAATCGTTCAGGTGGTTTGTTAGGTGACGAAACGCTTCTTCGCTTAATCGCCGCGAAATTCAGCGTGGAAGTGCCTCATCAAAAAACGGTGATAGATAGGGTTTTGCCGTCAGGCCGTTTGTTTGCTGGATTAAATGACGTAACCGTTGAAGGCAGATTAATCGCCATTTTTCCAGCCCGAAGCTTCAATGGCGGTGAAAGAAGCGGCAAATTCGCAACATTGATGATTGTTGATTGTGAAGGGTTGCTGCGTGTTGTTTTGTGGAATGACAAGGCAGACTTGGTTGAGAATGGAACGTTAAAAGCTGGTGAAATCGTTAGACTGGTTCACGGGTATACTCGTGAAGACCGTTACGGCAAAGTAGAGCTGCATTTGGGCGGCAAAAGCAAAATCGAAGTCAACACTGACGCCGACGTGGTTTATCCTTCGCTTGAAAAGTTTGCCACAAAAATCTCTGAATTAACCAACACTTACCGTTTCGTCCATTTGGCTGGTAAAGTGAGGGAAGTCTTTAACTTAACTACTTTCACTAAAGGCGATGGCAGCGAAGGCAAAATTTTACGGTTTAATTTGGTGGATGGTTCAGGTGTGGCTATGGTGGTTGCTTGGAACGAGAAAGCTGACGAGCTTGATAAAACGCTTAAGCCAGACGTGGGCTTGCATTTAATTAATGCAAAAGTTAAGGAGACGCAAAGTGGCGGTTTGGAGGTGCATCTTGACTCAAGCTGCTTTGTCAATGTTTTGCCGGTTGAATTGTTATTAGCTAAGATAGCTGATTTGAAGGAAGGCGACGTTGTTAATGTTCAAGGCGATGTTTGCAGCGTTGATGGACCGCGGGAAGTGACCACTGGTAAGGGTGAGCGAATTAAACTGCTGGTTTTTGAGTTGCAGGATGATTCGGGCAGTATCCGTGTTCCTGTTTGGCGTAATCAAGCTGAAGAGTTAAATGAACTAAAGATTGGCGATGAAGTTACTGTTGAGAACGTTTATGTTAAGAAAGGGTATGGGAACAAGTTGGAGCTGTCGACCCGCAACTCCACAAAAATAGTGGTTAAGCCAACTTGACTTTTTCAGCAACAGCTTTTGCCATGTCACTTGTAGATGCGTTGCCGCCAAGGTCAGCCGTTCGCACTTTGCCCTCAATTAAAACTGCAACTACCGCGTCTTCAATCTTTTTTGCCGCTTCTTTTTCGCCAAGGTATTCAAGCATCATTGCCCCTGCCATGATTGTCGCGATTGGGTTTACACGGTTTAAGCCTGTGTATTTTGGTGCTGAACCGTGAACTGGTTCAAACATGCCGTAGGTTTCGCCGATGTTTGCACCTGCGGCTAATCCGAGGCTGCCTGTGACTTGCGCTGCTTCGTCGCTGATTATGTCTCCGAACAGGTTGGTTGTGACCATTACGTCGTAGACTTCTGGTTTCTTGATGAGTTGCATGGTTGCGGCGTCAATGTGTAGGTCGTCAACGGTTACGTCGGGATATTTCTGTTGGGCTTCTTTTACTGCGTCTTTAAAGATGCCGTCTGTTATGCGTAGTATGTTGCCTTTGTGTATGTAGGTTAAATGTTTTCTTCGTTGACTGGCAAGCTTGAAGGCGTACTCTGCAACTTTCAGTGAGGCTTCTCTGGTTATGATTCGCAGAGCTACTCCAACGCCTGGGGCTAATAGTGATTCTGCGCCTGAGTACATGCCTTCTGTGTTTTCACGGACTACGACTAGGTCGATGTCTGGTTTGAGGGATTCTATGCTTGGGTAGCTTTTGCATGGACGTACGTTTGCGTAGAGGTTGAACATGCGTCTTAGCGTGACTGCGACGCTGACTGGTGCTCCTGGCTCTTCAGGTGTGGTCATTGGTCCTTTGAGGCATGCGCTGGTTTTTTTGATGAGTTCGATTGTTTCTTTTGGCAGGTTAGTGCCGTGTTCTGGTATGCAGTGTGCTCCTGCTTCGCCATAGAGGTAGTTTAGTTTGAAGAAGGATTTTTTTTGTACCGCGTCTAATACTTGTACGGTTGCTTCGGTTACTTCTGGTCCTATTCCGTCTCCTTTTAGGACTGCGATATTGTAAGTTTTGCCCATTGTTAATCAGACCTTTGGGGTTTAGATTGTAGTTTGTATTTATCAGTATATCGTTTGAAGTTTTGATATCTGTTGTTGGATATGCTTTTTTTGGTGTGGTTTTTTGCTTTAGTTGTTGTTGGGGAAATGTCCCTTAGCACAACCACTACCTGTGCTTTAGGCAGGGCTTTGTATTTTAAAAATGGTTGATGCCTGTGTTTGCAGGCTGGTTGTGCAATAAGCCACAAGTTGCAGTGTTGGCTTGTTGGCGAGCTATTCTTCTATGTCTTCCAAGATTTCAAATGCTTTCGAGAGCTGCTTTGCTAGTTCGTCGTTGATTTTTGGTTCGTCTTCAATGTTGGTTAACGTGTTAGGCTTTCGCATACTCTTAAGCATGCTTGCTTTTGTTATAACAATTGCTCCCTGCGGTGCTTCGAAGTTCGAAGTAGCCAAGAAATTGAGGCTTGCAATTTAACACTTACATGTAAAGTAGCAGGTATTGTTTAAACTGAAACAGCCCAGAACACATCAACTTTTACCATGCAATAGCTAAACAGGCACTTTCAACATTAACCCCTTATCTTCGAAGTTTCAATCCTGAGGCAAGAAAAAGTTATATGATAAGCCCAGCTTAGAATAGGTCATGTCAGCAAAAGTCCATTGTGCCCACATACTGGTTAAAACAGAAACAGAAGCCAAAGCAGTAAAAGCCCGCTTAGATAAAGGAGAAAAATTTGGCGCCGTAGCACAACAAGTCTCTCTTTGTCCTTCTGGAAAGAAGGGCGGAGACCTTGGCAAATTTGGGCGCGGTCAAATGGTTAAGGAGTTTGAGAAAGCTGCGTTTGAGCTTGAAAAAGGTGCAACTTCTGGTCCTGTTAAAACACAGTTTGGGTATCACATCATTAAACGTTTAGAATAGCTGTTGTCTCTTTCACCTTTTTTTGAGATTTTATTTGACTTCTTGTTGGATTGTTTTAATACATTTTAATGTTAAATTAGATATATCTTTAGCAGATATACTTATATCCTTGCAAACCTCAGTTATATCGATAAGCGCAGGCAGGCATTATTATGAGTAAAAATAACAACAAAAAAATCGTTCTCAACATAGGCGGCATGACTTGCACAAACTGCGCACGTGCCATAGAGAAACAACTCTCCAAACTAAACGGCGTAACACACGCCACCGTTAACCTTGCCGCCGAAAAAGCAATTATAGATTATAACCCTGACATAGTAGACCAGAAAACAATTGAAGACACCATAATTGCCACTGGTTACCAAGTTATTCATGAAAAAAGCGTGCTTCAAGTAGGCGGTATGACCTGCGTAAACTGCGCCAAGGCTATTGAGAAAGCATTAAACAGTAAGGAAGGCGTCTATACTGCCGTCGTCAATTTTGCGACTGAAAAAGTCGCTGTCGAATACAATCCTGAACAGATAAGCATTGCCGGAATTACAAAAACCATTCGAGACGTAGGTTACGAGGTCATTGAACCTAAAAAAACCGTTGAAGATACCGAGGGCAAAGAGCGCCAGCGCCATATTCGACGCCTAAAATACCTGTTAGTTGCTAGCATTGCATTAACCATTCCCATAATGGTTCTAATGTGGTTCCCAATTCTGCCAATGCAACTGAACATGATTGTAATGTTTTTGCTTGCCACACCTGTGCAATTCATCGTAGGTTGGACTTTTTATGTTGGCGCCTATAAGGCATTGCGCAATAAGACCGCTAACATGGATACCCTAAT
>CAYMLF010000038.1:0-14368 GCA_964391275.1 uncultured Candidatus Bathyarchaeia archaeon | reverse complement strand
CTAGTCGCCAGCTAGCCCAAAAAACGCTAAAGTGGACCTAAATTCCATCCCCAATAGAACCACAAAACAGCAACACTAAACAGCTTTTGGCATAACCACAATCAAACAGCAAAACACAAACAAAACCGCTGAAAATCAACGCACAAACAAAGAAGTACGGAGAAAATCCCCTTTTGCCTTTAGGCGTTTACGTTGCAGATGTTTGGGATTGCCTTTAGTTTAGCAACGATTGATGAAGTAACCTTTGTGTGTAGCACATAGACTGAAATGGCATATCCGCCTTTACCAATCTGCCGCGAATAGTTCGCGCGAATGTTAATGTCGCTTTCAGCAAGAACACTGTCAATGTTTGCGAACACTCCAGGAACGTCCTTGTGGTGAATAAACAATGTGTAAACAGGCTTTTCTTCCAGCTCAATGCTTTCGCCTGCGTTAACAGCGTTAGTAAAGTCGCCGCCAGAAAGGTAGCTTGAAACTACACGGGCAATCTCCGTTGAAGTTTCACGTTGCGCTTCAACAGTTGACGCGCCAAGATGACTACTGAAAACAACGTTGTCAAGCTCTTTTAGCTTGTTTTTGAATTCTGAGCACTCAAGTTTAGGTTCTTCACAGTAAACATCCACTGCAGCGCCAGCGATTTTGCCTTCTTTTAACGCTTTGTAGAGGGCTTGCTCGTCAATGTTGCTGCCTCTAGACGTGTTAATTATGATGGCTGTTGGCTTCATTAGGGCAAGCTCTTTTTCGCCGATGATTACTTCTTTGCCGCCTGTGTGAATGCTAATGTAATCTGCTTTTTTAAGAACCTCTTCTTTAGACATGAATTTTATGCCAGACTCAAGACACGGCTTAATATCATAGCCTATAACTTCCATGTCAAAACCGCGTTTAGCTATATGCGCAACCTTTTGCCCAATTCTTCCACAGCCCAAAAGCCCCAGAGTCTTGTAGGCAACTTCAGTTCCCTTCAGAGCCTCCTTCTTCCAAACGCTGTGCTTCAAAGAGTTGTGGGCTTGAGGAATATTTCGTGAGGTACTCAACATTAAGCCAATGGTTAACTCGGCAACCGCATTGGTGCTCCCGTAAGGCGCAGACTTCACCACAATACCGTTTTCTGAAGCAGCAACAACATCAATATTATCAAATCCAACTCCGGCACGACCAATAATTTTGAGTTTACCCTTAGCACCAGCCTCAATAACTTCGCGGGTAACTTTTGTTGCGCTTCTTACAACAAGCGCATCGAACTGGCTAATCTCTGCAACTAAGCCGGCTGTGTCACGTTTTTTTGTGTCCGCTTTTATGCCGGCTTCTTGAAAGATTGCTAAGCCTTCTTTTTCTAAACCATCATTTAATAGTACTTTCATGCCAGAGTTCTCCATTGAACAGCTTAATAGAAAGGTTGATTGTGACGCTGTATTATAAAGTTCTCTGACGACAGAAGACGTTTTATGTTTTTCGCCTGATTCTTGGTTGACTAACGCGTGTGCTGGCGATTTCAAAAATTGAAATTTTACCACAGTAAGGGCACTTTAAACGTCGCTTATTTCCATAACGTAACGAAGTAAGGGTGGCTCCTGGTACCCAGTGAAAATTGAATTGCCCTTTGCAGTTTGGGCAGGTGAGCTTTGAGGTGTAATGTGGACCATACCTTGGAAGCAGGATAAAGAAAACTACAAAACCGACTGCAACTAAGGGCGTAAGAATGAATAGAACATCCATGGTTTTCCAGCAACAAATCAGTGAGTCAATTAATTAATGTTTAGTAAAGAAAACAGCAGAAGGAAGAGGGTATGGTTTATGCCTTAACGTGTTTTAAGGCTTCATCAACGCTTTGGAAACCATACTTTACTTGGCTAAACTCTTTCTTGAGCGCCACAACATCCACTTTAACCTCAGCTGGTTTACGCTTACCTTTGATAACGTCAAGCATAAGGTCACAGAGATGTTTAATGTCGCCTTCGCCAAAGCCGTGACGAGTAACATCTTGGAAACCAATTCTTAAGCCTGAAGGGTTTTCTTTACTGCTTTGATCATCATAAGGCAGCAGGTTCTTGTTGCAAACGATATTGGCATCTTCAAGGTCTTGCGCAATCTTGTTGCCGCCACCGTAACTACGGATGTCCACGGCGATTTGGTGGCTTTTTGTGAAGCCTTTCTTTTCAGCAAGAACTTTAACGCCGTTTTCACAGAGGTATTGACCTGCAGTTTGAGCGTTCCTAACGATTTGCTTTGCAAGCTCTGAGCCAAACAGCTTCATCTCCAAAGCCGCTATGCCCAACGCAGGCAATCTGCCCAAATGAGTGCTGGAAGCGCTGAGTGGGAAAATTGCGAATTGAATCTTCCGAACAGCCTTCTCCAGAGCAGGTGAGGTTGGGTTGCCCATGATTACGCCGCCTTGTGGACCTGGAAAGGTTTTGTGAGTTGAAGAAGTGATAAAATCTGCGCCTTCACGTAAGGGATCTTGGAATTGTCCGCCCGCAATCAAGCCGAGAACATGTGAAGCGTCATAGGCTACATATGCGCCGACTTCATCACAGACAGCCTTTAGCTCTTTGATTGGGTGTGGGAACAAGAAGAGGCTGCCGCCGAAGGTAACAATGCCGGGTTTTGCAGCTCGAATAACGTAAGCTGACTTGTCTGGGTCAATATTGAATTCGTCAATGTTGTAGACGTGGTTTATGTTGTCTAAGCCCAAAATGTTGCCGGCTAGACCAGTGTAATCGTGACTTATGTGGGCGCCACAGCTAAGTGGGGTAACGACCATTTTGTTGTTTTTTGAGGCTAAAGATAATCCTTTGAAAGTTGCAAGGTTTGCGTGGGTACCTGAAACCAAGCGTACATCCGCCCAGTCAGCTTTGAAAAGGCTTTTTATAATGTCGGTTGCATCGTCTTCGATTTGGCTCATGTATTTTTGACCTTGATAGTAACGCCGTTTGACGTGTCCTTGAGCGTCGTTTTCTCCTTCAGCATACCTTCCGGCGAGGTCGTGTGAATTGTTGAGCATTTCGATAACTGCTGGCGATTTAATTCCTTCGCTGGCAATCATGTTTATGCATTCTTGGTCTCTGTATTGTTCATGACTGCGGGTTGCTTGGATTAAATCCACGACTATGTCTTGCAAATCTTTCATTTTATTCTGCTTCCCACGGGTAAATTCATCAACGGAATTAGGCTTTGCAGTATTTAGCCGTTACTGGGAGCTAAGAAGTATTTAAAAGGATTTATGTTAACGGATAGTTTTATTGTAAAGATATTTTTTATTTTTCTAAGAATGAAAAAATTTAGGCGTACCTAAATATTTATTAGGTTGTATGCTAAATGTTAGGTGTACCTAAAAAATTAGTGAGGGAGCGTTAAATGGCAAAACAAAGCATGGAAGACTACCTAAAAACCGTATACGACCTATCCAAAGACGGCGAACCAGTAAACAACACCGACATAGCTAAAACGCTAAATATAGCACCAGCCAGCGTAACCGAAATGCTCAAAAAACTAGCAGAAAAAAAATACATACAATACTCTCCCTACCACGGCATCACCCTAACAGAAAGCGGCAAAAAAATCGCCCAAAAAACCCTCCGCAAGCATCGGTTACTTGAACGCTTTCTATCCGACGTGTTAAAAATAGACAAGGTAAAAGTCCACAGCCAAGCCTGCGAAATGGAACATGCCCTTTCTGATGACGCCGAAGAATCCTTATGCAGATTTCTAAAACACCCAGAAAGCTGCCCTGATGACGGCAAAATTATTCCACCCTGCGACCTTCAAATTGGCAGTTGCGCTGAATGCATACAGCTACACAAGCAAGGTCTAGAAGAGGTGGGAAAACGAAAAGAAAACCTTGTTTCATTAAGCGAGTTAAAAGAGGGGCAATCAGGAAAGATATCCTTCATCCGAGGCGGCCACACCGTGCTTCAACGACTCTTAGATATGGGTCTTACACCGGGTACAAAAATAACCTTAATCAAGACTGCACCGTTTGAGGGCCCAATTGAAATTTTGGTTCGCAGCTCAAAATTAGCTATTGGCAGAGGTATCGCATCAAAAGTTTTCATTGAACCAGAAATTAGTGAACAGCACAAAGGTGAATAAACAATGCTTTCTAGCGAAAAAAACAAGAAGAATAACAGCAAAGCGGCTAAGCATTTAACTATTGCTTTAGCTGGAAACGCAAACGTTGGCAAAAGCGTAATTTTCAACCAACTTACAGGTTCAAACCAGATCATCGGCAACTGGCCTGGAAAAACCGTTGATCGAGCCGAAGGCACATTGCGGTTTGAAGATTATGACATTAAAGTCATTGATTTGCCAGGCATTTACTCTTTCTCTACGTTCAGCATGGAAGAGCTTGTTTCAAGAGACTATATTGCTCTGGAGAAACCTGACGTCGTCATCAACGTGTTGGATGCGGGCATATTGGAGCGTAACTTGTTCTTTACAATTCAGCTTCTGGAAATGGAAGTTCCACTTGTAGTATGCCTAAACCAAATTGATGAAGCACTCAAGAAAGGCATGATAATTGATAAGAAAGAACTTGAAAAAACTCTTGGCGCACCAGGAATGTTCACGGTTGCCACACGCGGTGAAGGAGTATACGAACTAATAAGAACAGCCGTAGAAGTGGCAGAGAAAAAACCAAAACCTAAAATCATAAAGTACAAGCCTGATGTAGAGAAGCAAATTCAAAAACTTGCATCGCTTATCAAAGATGAAGAATTGGACCTTAAATACCCTGACCGATGGGTTGCCATAAAACTTTTAGAAGAAGACAAGGAAATTAAAAAGCTGGTTTCAGCTAAATCTAAAACAATTGTTGATTTAGCCGAAATCTTAGCCCGAGAATTATCCAGAACCTGTCAAGAACCCTGCTTCTCAATCATCGCATCCGAGCGCTATAGTTTAGCAAGTGCAATAACAAGCAAGACAGTGCAGCAAACAACCATTAAACAGAGCTTCTCAGAAAAACTTGACGCACTCACTACACATCGCGTATTTGGCTACTTTACCGCTGCAGGTGTCATCGTTGGCTTACTACTCTGGACGTTTGTAGTAGGCAGTTTCCTCTCAGAGCTAATCGCTGAGGGGTTAAGCATTTTTGAAACTTTAGACCCTGTCTTCAGCGGTCCAATATGGGGAATCGTTTGGAACGGCGTCTTCGGAGGCATAGTTGCAGGATTAACATTGATAATTCCCTTTGTAATACCATTCTACCTGCTGCTTGCAGCCATTGAAGATTCAGGAATACTAACTCGGGTAGCATTCATGATGGACAGCGCCATGCACAAGATAGGCTTACACGGTAAAGCTTTGATTCCGTTGATTCTTGGTTTCGGCTGCAACGTACCAGCAATTCAAGCCTGCAGAATAATGGAGACACGACGAGAAAAACTGCTTGCAGCCTTCGCCATTACCTTTGCGCCCTGTACAGCACGAACACTAGTCATCTTTGGAATGGTAGGCGCCTTTTTAGGCGTTCAGTGGGCACTAGCGTTATACGTGGTTAACGTGATAATCATTTTCCTGCTTGGGCGCATAGCAACCAAAGCGGTTCCCGGCCAATCTACAGGGTTAATCATGGAAATGCACAGTTTCAAAGTACCCTCGCTAAAAGTGATAACCAAGCAGACATGGGCAAGAACAAAATCAATCATCTACATGGTGTTCCCCATCTACATCATTGGCAGCGCAGCCGTGCAGGTTCTGTACGCATTGAATGTGCTAGAACCAATCAGCAATGCACTTTCACCATTAACTGTTGGGTGGCTTGGGCTCCCAGTCGCCGCTGGCATCCTGTTAATACTGGGCACTGTCCGAAAAGAATTCGTGCTTGTTGGCGCTGTAGCGATACTTGGCACAACAAACCTGATGATACAACCCGGGGGATTTACGGCAGTTCAGCTTGTTGTCATGGCGCTGGTTGCCATGCTGTATCTACCGTGCCTGTCAACAATTGCGGTGCTGGGAAAAGAGTTCGGTTGGAAAGCAGCATTAACAATTTCAGCGGCAAACATCGCATCGGCACTGCTGATTGGTGGGTTAGCATACAGAATACTAACGCTATTCATGTAGAGAAGCCCCATCTTTTCCTCTCTTTCAATAGTGATTTTTGTGCAATTAGTTATTCAGAGGGTTTGGGGTTTTTTGGTATAATCCAGTAGTTGATTATGTCGCCTTTAACCCATTGACCGCCAATGCTTTTCACAGTATCGTTAATGTCTTCCCATTCAGTCTTCAAAAACTGGGTTGGCTTAACAATAACAAAGTCGCCATCCACTGCAAAACGCAACACTTTACGCTGCTCCTTAGTAAATTCGTCTTCTAAACCGCCTGTGTCTTGGTTGGATTCAGGTTTGGGAAGCGTTTTTACTCCTGTGCCTATGCTAGCAGAGGTTGAGGGCTGGGTTGATGCGGTTAGGGTTGAAATTAAAGTTTTAGGCGGCGCAGCTTGTACGGATGGCTGAGCAGGAAGTTTAGGGGCTGCTGGCGGAGCAGATACAGGTATTGGAGATGAGACGCTTGGGGTTAATTCAGGAATAGGCATGGTTTCTGGCACATCTTCGAAGCTGTCGCTTCTAACTACAGCAGCTACTTGCCTGTTGAAAACATCATATTTTATGTCTAACAGTTCAAGGTCGCTGGGCAGGTTAAGTTCAGATGGTTTGCCTTGTAATGCATGAATTAATTGTTCTGGTGTTAGTTTTAAAAGGCGCAGCTTCATAGTTATCACTACTGCTTTTCTTTAGGCTTGTGGGCTTAAAAGTGTTGTTGATTAATTTCATGCTTATCCAACTTAGCTGAAGGTGCTTTAAGGTGTAAGCAACTCAATCATTTTCTTGTTAACATCAATCCCTGAAATCACACCAATCAGCTTCTCATCTTGATCAACAACGAAAAGGTGATCTTGTTCTTGCTCTAGCATCACTTGCACTACTGCTTTAAGACTGGTTTTAGCATCAATCGTTGTAGGTTTATGCATCACAGTTTCTGACAGACCCATGGATTGCCGATGCACACCAACGTACCCTAAATCTTCCAACTTAACAGCCCCAACCACACGCCCAAGACCGTCAATCACCGGAAACACTCGGAACTTAGTGCCCTCAAATAGCGCCAAGGCTTCCTGTACACTTGCACCTTGATGTAGAACCACTGGTTTTTTTGTCATAACATCAACAGCAAGGGTTAGCTCCAGTTCCTCAGGCACTTTTCTTTCGACTTGTCGATAGAATCTTTCAAGGGCAAGCACTTCAGCTTTAAGCCTTGAATTCGGCTGTAGCGGATAGAAGGAATGCTTCCCTGAGATTAAGTAGCTAACGCCGTTTGCTAACAGGGCAGGGATAGCGAAGATTCCGCCTAACGTTTCTACAATGAAGGCTACAGGTGTTAGCAAAACTTTGTGTGTTCCACCAAGTAACGCCGCCATGCCCACAGCAATGAACATCACAGGGTAATTTACGTTAAAGACCTGCGCAAAAATGCTACCGATGCCTGCGCCTATGACTATAGTTGGGAAAAACAGTCCTCCGCTTCCACCAAAATTCAATGTTACACTGGTAAGGAAAGTTTTCAGCAACACAATAACCACCAGCAACCCTATACTTAATGAGGCTGTGTGGATGACTGCACTTGCAAAGTTTAATCCAACGCCGATTGTATACAATGAAACGGCGCCTGAAAGGCTAAGCATTGTTGCCGCAGCGAGGATTAAGGCTTTATTTCCAAGTCTTTTTCGAATCTTAAATGTTAAGTGCTCTGTCCATGTGAAGGTTTTAGTGAAAAAGATTGCGTATAGGCCACAGATTAGACCCAGCAACAGTGAAAGAGCAATCTCTGTCCAAGTAATGGTTGCGGCTAAGGAAATGCCAAAAAGAGGTTCACTGCCTAACACAGTTATTGAAAGCAAATAAGCTGGAACAGAAGCAACCACGGCTTCAATAAAAGTCTCCCTGTCAAGGTCATTCTTGTAGGGAATCTCCAAAGCAAAAAGAATTCCCGTTAAAGGGGTGCGGAAAGTGGCAGCTAAACCTGCAGCGGCACCTGCAACAAATAAACGCCTGCGCAAATCCGAACGAAAGTTAAAGCGGTCAGCAATGGCTGAAGCTACTCCGCCTCCTGCAAGAAGACTTGGTCCTTCAGGTCCTGCATTTCCACCTAAACCCATGGTAAGCATGCCAGCGATAGGTTTTACAATAGTGTCTTTTAGGCTGATTTCACCGTTGGTTAAGTGGTAAGCTTCAAGGACGATGTGGGTGCCTGAGCCTGTGGTTTTGGTTTTCGCGAAACGTTTAACGAGTACGAAGGGTAAACCGATTGCGAGAAGGGATAGAGGCAGGATAAAAAGTATTGAGTATCCTAAGGCTTGCTCGGTGAAACTCCAAATTTGCTGATATAGCAGGTAAAACCCGATTGAAACGGACGCGGCGACTAATCCGATTCCTGCAACCAAAAGGTAGTATTGGACGCCATCGCTGTATTTGCTCATTTAGAGCGGTCAAACATCATCTTTAGATATAAATGTTAGCGCATAAACCTTGAAACATCCATCTTATTGGTGAAACAGAAAAGTTGTGTCACACTTTTTTTAGCGCATTCTCAAGTTCACCAAAACTTTTGATAATTAAGTCGGAATGCACAACTATCCATGGGCTAAGACACTCAAGTTCTGAGACAACGATGACTTTTTTGCCGTTTCGTTTTGCATGAAACATTTCCATGCAGGCGCCTGCGCTGAGCTTTGGCAGGTAAACCACCATTATATCACATCGCTCGGCATCGTCTAGGTCGCGTTGAACAAAATCGTAGGTTTCATAGGTGTTCCACCAGCATTCCTCAGTGCCCTTGTAGAGGACTTTTTCGCGGTTCCACGGGTCAATAACGTCTAATCCAAGTTTCTGGCATATGTCCTTGATTGCGTCGGTAGTGGTCTTGGTTGGTTTCCATGCCGAGGATTGGCCCTGAAATGAATACTGTCTTCGTCGCTAACCACCTGCTGATTGAATTTGGGAAAGGTGTTTAATTTGCATTGCTGGAACAATCGGTTAAAATTAGGTTGAAAAAGGCTATTTTGTCAGAAAATTAATTTAGGCTTCTGCTCTGGATTGCTTGCCCAAGGTCTTTTTTCTGTTTTGCTTGGGTTTGGATATAACTTTGTATACTTTCCCATGCGTGTTTTTGTATTTCTTGGTTTTTTGTTTGTTTTGCGGTCTCATCATTTTCACCTCATAACTTGCGAAGCAGATTTGCCTCGTGTATTGGCTAATATACGGAACATACCTATTTGAGGATGCCTGTAGGCTTGCCTAATCACCATCAATTACTTTGCCTAAGGTTATGTTGTTTATAAGAGACGACATTTCTCTTAAAGAGACAACGAGAAGCATTTTAACAAGGGTAGATTAAGGTGTTAGATGATGTTGAATAAAAGTTTGTTTGAAGTTACTTATAAATGCCGAATATGTACGGCTTGTTTTCATAATCCAGAAGAGTTAAGAATACACAGGATAGTTAACCATAAAGGGTATATGCTTGACATCAAGCGTTAACATCAATCAGTCATTTAAATAAAAAATAGAAAAATGTGCTTACGTGTTTGCTGAAGTCTTCACTTTTTTCGGCTATAATAAACACGCTGACTTATAAAAGAAAAAAGGTTTTTCCAAAAAAGAAAAAGAAACTGTTTTTTTTTAGGCTAAAAAGCCACATTATAAATTTATTTTGCCATTTTGACGTAAATTTGATGTTTTTTACTAGTCAGACTAATATACTGGTGTTAACATTTGAAGTACGCATTAGAATTCTTTAGAGGAAGAGTTACCATAAACAAAGCATTTTGCTTGCTTTTTCTCCGATTTATTCTATAATAACTTGGCGTAAAGCCAAAATAGGGTTAACAAAAATGGGAAGAAAAAAAATTGTAAACGAAGGCAGCCTTGACAACATGATGCTACCTTCAAAAAATGACGTTTTAGGCATGGCGATAAAAATGCTAGGTGCCGACAGAATCATGGTTAAGTGCCAAGACGGAAAAGAACGTTTATGCAGAATAAGAGGAAAACTAAAAAAACGTGTATGGATCCGTGAAGGGGACATAGTTTTAGTTTCACCCTGGGATTTTCAGCAGGAAACTAGGGGAGACATCTTCTGGCGGTATAGAAAAAACCAGTCCGATTGGCTAAGGAGCCACAATTACCTGACAATGTAGGACTTTAAGCATGTTTTTAAGATGTTCTGATTGCGGTAACACCTTTAAAAAGGATAATTTGAAGGATGGAGAAGTTGTTGCCTGCCCTGTTTGTGAAGCCGCATACAAGGCTGTGGTGAAGGATGGAAAGCTACGCTTGGAAGATTTCATCGATGAAACATACGATTTCGGCGAGCTGTAAAATTAAAAGTTAATGGTGAAATGGATGTTAAGTATTGAAGATAAAACCGAGTTTATAATTGCCATACGCAATTACCGATGTACAAAAACAAAAAAGATGGCTAATTGCACAGACTTCACAGTATACGATTCATTAAACAAGAAGGTGCTTATGCGTTGTATCGAGCCTCAAGGCAACGAGTATGTTGGCATGGGTCAAGTTAAAAGCATGCTGGAATTGATCAAAAGTGAGAACTACAGTCATGGAATTCTGATCAGCAACCGATTTACAGCTGCAGCACTTGATGAGATGGCAGCTGGAAAAATTCAAAAAGTATCTGACGAGTATATGCCCCCGTTTGATACAGAGAAACTGTATTTGACAATTTTTGATTTCTTAAGTAATCTGTGCAAAGCTAAATGCGGCAAGATAGCGTTGAAGGATTTTGATTGCCAAGAGAAACAGACAAAGGGTCCCTGCAAAATTAAATCGATTGCAAATAACGCGCTGTTCCATTTTGAAAGTGGATGGATTGACCTCTTGCAAAATGACCTCAAACTTGCTTTAGCCTTAAACAAATAATCTTATTAAAAATTTGAAGTGAATTGTTTGGATTGCAGGTTACGAATCACAAAGTCATCATCATATGGTCGCTGTTTACAGGATACTTTCCGCTTTGCAGTTGTCGATTATAGCAAGTCGGAGAGTTATCCCTCAAATTTTGTTTGCATGCTTCCGAAAAAGATCACGAAAGGAAAAAGCCTCAACGCCTTTGAGAAGACCTTTGGAGAAGATAGCTTAGCAAAAGCTAGCTTACTCTTGAAGAATTCTCTCAAACAGGAACAAGATTCTAATGTTAAAGCGGAAATAAACCGGCGCTTAGATCTGCTTGAGCCTAAAGTGACTAATCTGGTGAGGTGCGGTAGCTGCGGAAAAATGTTTAAGCCAATGGGTTTGCGAAGATTTAAACGGCATTTTTGCAGGGAATGCCTTCGATCAAAGTATTAAACAGAAATGATTTTAGTTGCAATATTTCGCGGAATCAAACTAAATGACTATCGATTAATGTCATGGTGGGTTGATTGTAAGGCTGAAAAAAGAACAGTTCATAGGAAACTTTATAAAATCTCATTTTTAAACCCTATAAGTTGTGAAATGTATGTCTGAAATCCAGAAAAAAGTACAAAATGCGATAAACGATATTAGACCTCAAATTCAGGCTGACGGCGGCGATGTGGAACTGGTGGCAATTGAAAACAATGTTGTGAAGGTACGCTTGGTTGGTCACTGTGTTGGATGCCCTATGGCGCAGTTAACGCTGAAGAATGGCATTGAAGCTTACGTTAAAGAGCGCGTGCCAGAAATACAAAAAGTCGAATCCGTTTAAAAGTCAAACCTTTTTTCATCTTTATTTTGTTTTTACAAGAATTTACAATTAATCTAATGATTATTTTCAAGTAACAAGTTTGACTATTCTAAATCAGTTTTTTTCATATTGATTTTGTTTTCATAAGGCTTTAGCGTGAAAACAATCTAAAGAAAGGCGGGGTTAAGAGGGAATGCATTGATGGCTCGCCATCACACCTGCATATCCATAAAACTCTTACCCCTCCCCCAACCTAAAAGAAACACCAATTTCTAAAACGCTTGATTATCAAAAAAAGAAGGAGGATTAAGAGCCCAGGTTTGGTGCTCTCAGTGCACTGTGTTTTGGGTTTTTCCGCATTAAGTACACGCCAGCCACTACAAAGGATGATAACAAGACAACCGCTATAATAGAGAAGGTTTCGGGGATTTGATCCATGGTGCCGGTTTCCTGTCCCCAATCGCTGGGAACATCACGCCCCGTTGGCGGCCAAGCTTGAACCCCTTGAGCGGGGGTGTCCCCATCATACACTGCTAGTCGAATTCCTGGAACGTAATTTGAGCTGCTGACGGAAAATTCTGTTTTTGACCTACTCATTGTTAGCTCCATTATCCAATGTGGCTCGCTGTTGAGCGGAGATTCGTCTAATGTTTCCACTATTTTTAGGTCGGTTCCCCACGTGTAGTCAGTGAATTCTGTCCAGCCTGTTCCTGTTCCCCTGTAAACTTTAAGTCCAGATTGGCTGTGTCCTACCCAGTCTATTCTGATGTCGTCTGTTTGGGGTGTAGCGCCGCCGTTTGCATTGTTGTCAACGCAGAATTGATAGTAGTCGTCGGTGCTGTTGGTGTTGTCTGTGAAGAATTCAAACAGAACGTGCAAAATGATGGTGGTGCCTTCGGGGTATGTCCATTTTTCTCGCCAAGCGAACGCTTCAGGAGTGTTAGTTGGTACCATAGCGTCGAGCCATTCGTCGGGGCTAGTCCATTTTCCGTCTGTTGTAGGAGTGACTTGGGCTTGATAATTTGTGTATGTGTAGCCTGCATAGAATGCATTAACTAATGCGGTTGATGATAGCATGCATAATAAAAGAAGGCATATTGCAAATAAGGCAATTTTTTTCATTCTTTTTCTCCTTTATCAGGTTTGATTTTAATTCATTGTTTTCGCTTTAAAAGTTTTGTCATACATAAGAAAATCAATCTATATAGTTAAATTTGAAAATGTTTTTTTGGTTGCCCTTAAAGTGTGCATGAGGATGACACTATTAACTGGAAAAACGCAGCCCCTACGCGCAGCCGCCGACCGACAATTTTGAAATCAACGTCAATCTAATAAGCACAATGAGCAATCAATGATTAGGAGACGCCGCATTGAAAATCCTCTTTATCGAGCCGCCTAAAGACATATGGTTTGTAATGGGCGAATACCTGCCACCGCCCTATGGCATCATCCAGCTAGCTGCGTATCTGGAAAGAGAAGCAAAAGACGCTCAACTTGAAATTTTAGACTGCAACGCAGAAAAAGTAGATTGGAAAATGATGGAGCAACGCATCGCCTCGTCTAAGCCAGATGTAGTAGCTTGTGCTTCTCTAGCCACATGCAACACCTATGCCGTTGTTAAAACTCTTGAAGCAGCCAAACGTGTATCACCAGAGACGCTTACAGTAACAGGTGGACAGCACTTTACAGCGACAGCCCACGACAGCCTCCAACTTTACCCAGAAATCGACGCAATCATACGCAATGAAGGAGAACAAACTTTAGTTGAATTGGTGAAAGCGCATCAAAACAGAGCAAGTTTCCAAGATATCCAAGGAATCTCCTTTAGAAATAGCGGAAAAATAGTTCACAACCCCTCCAGACCGTTAATTGCGGATTTAGAGGATTTGCCGTTTCCCGGTTACCACCTTGTTAAAGACAACATGCCCCAATACCACTTCTCTGTTATGTCAGGAAAAGACGCCCCGTATGCGCTTATTGAAGGAGCACGAGGATGCAATCACCAATGCACTTTTTGTACACAATGGAGACACTGGCAAGCATGCTGGCGGCTTAAATCAGCGAAGCGTGTTGCAGACGAAATGGCATTCTGCAACCGAGAGTTCGGGAGCAAAATGGTTTGGTTAACCGACGACAACTTCGGGACGGGACAGCGTCCTAAAGAAATAGCCGAAGAAATCCTTGCCAAACAGTTGTCTGACGTGTCATGGTTTGTTCAAGCTCGATGCGACGACATCATCCGCAATAAAGACCTGCTTCCGAAACTTGCAAAGTCAGGATTAAGCTGGGTACTGCTTGGGGTTGAGAATTCGAATCCTGCAACGCTGGACTACTTCAAGAAAGGCATTACACCTCAAGACGCTAAGACAGCAGTGCGCTTGCTAAAAGATAACGGCATCTTCGCCCACGCCATGGTCATAATAGGCAACCGCAAAGAAACAAGCCAATCCATCCGTCAACTTCGAGAGTTCGCCAACGACTTAGACCCTGACTTAATCATGTTTGGCATTTTGACGCCTTTTCCCGGCACAGAAATCTACGCTGAAGCAGAACGCAACGGATGGATAGAGGACCGCAATTGGAGCCACTACGACATGATACACGCGATTATGCCAACCGAAACTCTTTCCACGCATCAGGT
>CAYMLF010000037.1:0-14604 GCA_964391275.1 uncultured Candidatus Bathyarchaeia archaeon | reverse complement strand
ACCGCGAGAAGTATCCCCGTTATCAAGCCGCTTTTAGCTGAAGGCAACACCACGCTTAAAGTTGTCCGCCACTTATGCGCGCCTAAGGCAAGTGAGGCTTCTCTGACGCTGTTGGGTACAAGCTTGAGTGCTTCCTCAGTTGTCCGCGCAACAATGGGAATTAGTATGAAAGAGAGCGCTATGCCTCCTGTAATCGCGGAGTATTGACCAATAAGCGCGATTACTAGTACGCCGTAAGCGGTTATTCCAACAACTATGGAGGGAAACTCGGTTAGTACATCATTGATTGAACGCATGGTTGAGGCGTAACGGTTGTTGCCAAACTCTGAAAGATAAACGCCTGACAAAACCCCCACGGGTATACCAATCAAGCTTGTTAAACCAATTAGGATTAGCGTGCCTTGGATGGCTGGTCCAATTCCGCCGTTTGCCGTGGTTGCAGTGAGAAAGTTTAGGCTAAGCTGCGGTGCACCTCTAATGATGACCTCAAAAAGAATGCTGATTAGTGGCGTAACAGCGATTACTACGCATGCGGCGCAGAGAACAAAGAACAGGCGGTTTTTGAATTTTCTAAAGCCGTAATTACTAACTATTCTACAGCGCCTCCTTTAACTTTCAAAACACGTGTCACCATAACGTGGGCTCCAACATTAATCAGCAAACTAAGCAGCAACAGCATTAAGCCGACGCCAACGTAAGCTGACGTTTCCAAGGTGCCTGTTGACTCCAAAAAGCCGTTAGCGATTAAAGACGCCATAGTCTGTCCAGATTTGAAAAGCGAAGTAGGCATTGCCGCAGCAGCGGGTGCGTTGCCAATAACCATGGAAACCGCCATAGTTTCCCCGACTGCTCTACCTAATCCAAGAATTACGGCGCCAAAAATGCCCGAGCGTCCATAGCTTAGTACCCAGTGTCGGATTACTTCCCATTTTGTTGCGCCGATACTGTAGGCGCCTTCACGGATGGAGTTGGGCACGGCGTTTATGACTTCTTTTGAAATTGAAGCCACCGTGGAAATAATCATGATTGCCAGGATTGCTCCTGCAGTGAAAAGGTCTAAGCCAAACGGTTCCCCGCTGAAAATCGGAATCCAACCCAAATATGTAGCGATAGGGGTTTCAATGTAGTCTCGTATCCAGAAGCGAAAGATGAACAGGCCCCAAAGTCCATAAATCACGCTTGGGACAGCCGCAAGCAATTCAACCAGATAACTGACTGGGACACGCAGCGTTTTTGGAGCCATTTCCACAAGAAAAATTGCTATTCCCAAACTCAAGGGCACACCGATTAGTAATGCAATTCCTGAAGTAACCAGTGTACCCATCAAATATGGCAAGGCGCCAAAGATTTCTCTGCCTTCATTGGGATCCCATCCTTGCCCAAAAAAGAAGCTTAAACCAAACCTTTGAAGAACTGGCACTGAGCCAGAGGCTAATGTGTAGCCTACTACAAGTAAAATGATTACTGCTGATGCCGCGATCACTGCGGCGATTATTTTGAAGATGTTATCTCCTGTTAACTTGAAGCTTTTTAGATTTGAAAAAAACTGTTTGGGGTTGGGCAGTTTCACTTGTTCCACCTTAACTTGTGGATAGCGTCTGCCCATTGAACGTAATCGATTGAATAGTTGCTTCGTTTAATTGTATAACGTTTGACGGCAAAGCCGCGTATTCCAACTCTGGAGCTAAATCTTGCCCGTCATGCACGATGTACCAGAGAAACTGAACCAGCGCTGTAGCACGTTCCTGAGTCATTCCAGAAATAACCTTTAGTTCCTTGTACACTAACAGGTAAGTGAAGCTTACAATCGGATATGCGTCTGCGTCTTGTGCGTTAAGCAGGTCCACGTTCGTCCAGCTTGCATCACCACTGGGCAATCCGCTTGCAGCAACCGCTTGAGCCGCCGCTGTTGTCGAAGCCAATGTTGGCATTACAAAGCTCCCTGAGAGGTTTTGAATTGCCGCAACAGTCATGCCATTTTGCAGAGCGTATGCCAATTCGACGTAGCCAATTGTGTTTGCTGTACTGTTAACTATTGAGGCGACACCTGTGTTGCCGTTTTGGCCGCTTCCAGTTGGCCATGAAACTGATTTGCCTTGCCCAATAGCGCTAGCCCATGAGGTGCTTACTTCGCTCAGGTAGCCTGTGAAGATAAAGGTGGTTCCTGAACCGTCAGAGCGGTGAACAGTATTAATTGATGCAGCTGGAAGAGTCACATCAGGGTTCAAATTTTTGATTGCGGCGTCATTCCACATGGTTATTTTTCCTTGGAAAATATCTGCGATTACTTGTCCTGTTAACTTTAGACCCGAAGGAACCCCTTGGATGTTATAGGTAACGGTTACGGCGCCGATGGTTTCTGGAATATGAAGGACGTTTGGTGCAGCTTCTGCTTCAGAAGCGGTTAATGGAGCGTCAGAGGCTGCGAAATCGACGGTTTTGCTTTTCAGGTCTGATATTCCGCCGCCGCTGCCGATTGACTGATAATTTATCTGTACGTTTGGCTTTACGTCGTTTGTGTATTTTGTTATGATATTGTTGAGTAGTGGATAGGGGAATGAGGCTCCTGAACCGTTTAAAATGAGTGTTGCGCTTGCGGGGTTGGATAAGTACGTGTATGCTATTACTGAGCCTGCTATTATGGCGATTGCAACTATTGCGATAATTATAGTAAACTTATTGTTCATATTTTCAACCTTGTTTTTTCGAACACTAAAAAGCCGCTTTTAGGTTATATAGTAAATCTCCATAAACTTTATAGTCTATATAGATATAACTAATATAATGAAAAAAACACAAAAGACCGACTTGGAGTCCAATTTGACAAACAAAGCCACAGAAAAACTAAACGAGGAACAAAGAAAACTCCAAGTAACAGGCGGATCCACATTCATACTTTCCCTGCCCAAAGACTGGGCCATCCGAAACGAACTCAAACGCGGCAGCTCCATGAT
Organism: uncultured Candidatus Bathyarchaeia archaeon; assembly: GCA_964391275.1. GTDB lineage: Archaea > Thermoproteota > Bathyarchaeia > Bathyarchaeales > Bathycorpusculaceae > Bathycorpusculum. Next base: position 11,650 of record CAYMLF010000037.1, on the reverse strand, counting down.
GCTTCGAGAAGAAGACGACGGCACCCTATCTATATCGCCAACAAAATTCAACAGGAAAGAAAAACAAGACGAAGCCTACATCAAAGTAGCCCAAAACGACAATCCCGACGCTATAATGCGAACAGCCATTTCAGCTTATCTTAGTGGCTACAACCTTTTGCACATTAAAGCGTCAGCGTCTGGGCAAAAAGTGCTTAGCTCAAAGCTTAGAAATCACCTAAAGAGTTTTGCCAGAAACTATTTGGTTGGAACAGAAATTGTGATTGACACCCCCATGGAGTTAACGTTGCAAGTTCTGCTTAATTATCCTGAGCTTACCGTGCAGAACGCGTTAAGCCGCATGTCCATAATCGCTTCATCCATGCATAAAGAGTCCTTAGCCGCGTTGGGCAAGCTGGATCATCAAAGCGCAAAGGCAGTTATTGAAACTGACCGCGAAGTAAACCGCTTTGGGCTCTACATTGTAAGACTGCTTAAACTGGCGGTTTCGAACCAGCGCATCGTTAGAGAAATAGGGTTGAACAGCCAAAGAGAATGCTTAGGCTACCGTTTAATCGCTAAATCCGTAGAACGAACAGCAGACCACGCAACAAAAATGGCGGAAAACACGCTGCTACTAAACGAGCCAGTGGACGAAGCCCTTTTAGAGAACATCAATCGATTAAGCAGTTTAGCCATTAGCATGTTTGAGAATGCAATGGAAGCCCTCTTTAAACGTGACTTCAACCTTGCCGAGAGTGTGATTGAAAAACTGCGCCAAGTGCAAGAGTTAGAGAAACAGGCGGTGCTTTCCACTCAAAAGGTAGAGTCTGAGGAGATTGTTAATCTTCGACTGCTAATTGAAAGTGTTAGACGCACTGCTGAGTATGCTAGTGACATTTCAGAAATAGTTTTGAACTTAAATGTGGAGTCGGTTTTAAGTTAGGTAAATAAAAAAGGGGGATTTGAGCCCTTTTTTACTAAACTGCTGCTTTGACATATGCAAAGTATAAGTCGGGGTTTATTATTTCGCTGGCTTCATCTACCAGGTGTGCTGTTCCGTCTGGACAGTAAACTTTGTCTCCTTTTTTGGCTTTGCTGAATCGTTTACTGCATCCCTTTAGCTGGGAGCATCCATCACAATCTCGTGATAGCATTTTTTTGTTTCACCTCATCTCTTATTCAATTTAATCTATATTTCATACGCGCATATAGAGGTATCCTCAATAAACTATATAGAAACAATAGATTTGCGAAAAAGAAAATAGGTTTTAAGTCCAGAAACATTTTTTAAAGAAGCCACCGAATCAACAATAACAGAAGTTACTGCGATGTTTGAAAACCGCTTCAAAGCTAAAGCCATATTCTTAGACTTAGACGGAACAATAGTGGATTCACGCCAAGCCTACTTTGAAGCTGCCCAAGCTGGCTTTCAAGCAGTCGGACTGGAACCGCCCGAAATGAAAATAGCCCTGGAAATCCCAAGACGGATGGAGCAAGGATTAAGTATTGACGATTTAATGGGCGGTAACCTGAAAAAGTTCATGAACATTTACTTGAACACTTACTACTTGCTTACTAAACAGAAAACCCGGCTTATACCTAACGTTTCTCAAGCTCTACAAACACTTTCTTTGAAATCCAAATTGGCGTTAGTTACCATGCGTTATGTTCCCGGCGAAGCAGTAATTAGGGAATTGCAGTTTTTCGGCATCGCCAAATATTTCACACGCGTTATGACGGCTATGGATACTTCTAAACCTAAACCATCACCTGAAGCACTGTTTAACTGCATAAAAGCATTAGAGGTGCACATGTGCGATTGCCTGATTGCCGGGGACTCGGTCAATGACATTCGAGCAGGCAAAGCGGCAGGCGCCAAAACCGTTGGTGTCCTGTCGGGATTGTTTTATAGTGAAGAATTAGCTAAAGAATGCCCTGACCTGATTCTGTCAGATTTAACAAAGCTTCCCAACGTCATAAGTTAACACTTAATCATATTACGGTTTGGAAATATTGCAGAAAACCGCCTAAACCAGTTATATCCCCATCTTTTAATAAGGTTTAATTAAAACCTCAATCTTAGATGATTACGGAGAGGGCTTAGAGCGGGAATCAACATGAATTTCGTAGAGATAATGCTAGGGGAGAAATTGAAAGACACCGATCCAGCTTTAGATGTAATGGGTTCGGACCGTAAAGTTTTGCAGGTTGCCTGTCAAGACTTCACAAACTACCTGAAATTTCAATGGAACCTGATAGGAAGAGAAGCAAGTCAATGCGAACTTGTAGAGAAACTTGAAAAGGTTTTCCATGAAGACCCAGGCGAACTAGAGGCTTTCTTGACAGTTTGGGCTGGCATGTGGCTTAAGAAGTGGAAGGAACGGGTGAAGCTGCTCATCGGCGACCAGAACCAGAACAAATGGAACAAGGTTTCAAAAACCTTACTTAGCGCTGAACCGTACTGGAAAAAAATCGAGCGCAAACAAGAATTAACCGAAGTCGTTGTTGCAACGTTGCTGAAGAACGGGGAAATCTGCGGCACTGAAATCCTTGCCGAGAACCTGCTCAAGATGGAGCTTGGAGAGAAACGTGCACAGTTGCTTAACGATAGAGAGCGTGTCTTTAGTGTAGTGAATAGTTCGCTGCGTAAGGCTCGTGAGATGGCGCAAAGTCGTGGTCCCTTAATCTTTGTTAAGGTTGACAAGGGCTACTATACTCCAGAATAAATAACCTCAACATTTTCTATCTTTGATTTTGAAGAATGGTTTTCTTTTTAGCCCTAAATGGACTAAATACATTTGCATAAAATGGTTTGTTTAAAAGATTAAGTTAATAAGTTAAAAGGGGTTGGCTTAAACGACTCTTGCGCGTTGAAGAGTCTTACGTTGCCACGTGTAATGCCTAATTTTTGTGGTTTCTCCATAACCGCAAGCAGCACAGCGTTTATGGCGCACGTGATATGCTCGTCTTCCGCAGCGCCTGCATTTAATGTGGACAGTTTTGCCCTGGCGCTTGCCCATTGAAGGGGTTCCTTTTCCCACGGCAATCACCTAGGCGGCGGAGAAATCAGGACTACGTTGTCTCCACGGACAATAATTAGCCCCAGTTTTTTCTGGTTTTCTACGACTGTAGTGTCTTCTGTTTCTTCAAGAACTAGGTTTAAGTGTTGGTCGAAACCCTTTAGTCTGCCTCTGAGGCTTTTTCCGCCTTTTAACCGTACAAGCACGATTTTGCTGAGGTTTTGTTCAAGGATTTCGGTTGTCATTTCGCTCATTCTGGAATCCTCACGTATCTTTATCTCTTCTATACTTTATCTCTCAACATTTAAACCTATCTCAAGGACTCCAAGAAACGAGCTATCTTCAATCTTCCACTTAAGACTTGAAATGTTTGATTTTTAAAAATAATGATCGTAGCTTGGTGGCCCTCTTTTTATTGCACAAGGTGAATCAATCTTTTTTTGATAGTTATAAGGGTGGGTCCCGATTCCTGCGATTGTAAAGTTCATCCTAGTTGAGGTTGATTTTCTAAGCGAAGGATAAGCTTTATAGAAAATCAATAACCCATGCCGTTTTCGTAAAAAAGGATAATTGGAACGCCCGCATCAATCATGTCAACAAGCGCTTTAGGAACTGAGGGGGTAAAATGGATTCATTAGATCAGGATATTATTAATGTGCTCCGCTTGGATGGTCGTATTGCTTTTGTAGATATCGCCAAAAAACTTGATGTTTCTTCGGGAATAGTGCAGGCGCGCTATAACAAGATGAAAAAAAACGGAGTAATTAAAGGCTCAACACTGATTTTAGACTATAAAAAAATCGGATTAGTGTTCAATGCAAGTATTGGCATTAAGGCAATAGATTCAGAATTGGGTGAAGTTATAAATTATGTTAACGGATTAAAAATTGAAGAAGCTGAAATTTTTTCTTTTATTACATTTGGTCGGTATAATATTACTGTCGCTATTTTTTCTAAAAATCTCCTCCAAGCACACAAATTAGTGCAGTTAATCCAGCGGCATCCCTCAGTTCTAAAAGTCAACATAAGTCTTTCATTTCTCGATGACGATGAAACCCTGATGGAAAAATACTCGGATCAAAAACAAAATAGAACTCAGACAATAGACTTATTGGACAGAATAGATGCAGAAATACTTCAAATCCTATGTAAAGATGCAAGGGCTCCCTTTAGTAAAATAGCAAAGACCTTAGGTATTTCAACGCAAACGGTTTTTAGAAAATTTGAACGACTTCAGAAAAATGGTGTAATCTCTGGGTCATCTGTTATTCTCAGTTGCAAAGCTTTGGGTATCAAAGGTAATTGTGGATTGTACGTGAAATTAAAGCCAGATGCAAGCATGCCAATTACGAGGAACAAAATAGCCAGTATAAGTCAATCAATCGTTGTACATCCAAAATGGGGCGAATACGATTTTCACATCACATCTACTTATTGTGATTTTAAAGAGATAACTGGTTTGATTGCAAATCTGAGAAAACTCAGGGAAATACTAACTATTGAGTTGATGATTTATACGTTAGATGATGACGGGTCAATACCTTTTATATTAACGTTTGAGCGTGGGCTACCCGAGTGGGCTTTGGCAGCAAAATGTTGAAGTCTTTCTTTTAAATCCTTAACTTAAAATATTTAGTTCTTATGTAAATATTATTTTATTTCAGGGTTTATTATCAATTAAAGAGATGATTTAATATCCAAAATGTTATTTTTTATTGATTTTTCTTTGATTATACCGATATTTTTACCTTATTTTAGCCTAATTTATAAGGAATAAAAAATAACATCTTTTTCATGAAAAGGATTAAGGAGAAAAAAAATTGAAAATAAAAGATTCTAAAAAATCAAGAGTAATTACAGCAATCGTTATGACTGTACTGATGTTTTCATTAATGCTGCCTAATGTTCTGACAGCAAACGCAGACACAGCAACCGTACCTACAGCAGGAGAATTACCCTCAGGCGTCACGCCAGTTGCAACAATCGATGCACATGCCTACCTGAGCTTTAGACCAACAACCGTTGGACTAGACCAAACAATTCTTGCAAACCTCTGGGTAACACCTGCACCAGGCGCTTCACGAAAGTTCCTTGATTTCACCGTAACAATCACTGACCCAGATGGAACCGAAGAAGTAATCACAATTGACTCTTATCAAGACGACGGAACAGCGTGGTTTGAATACCAGCTTGACAAGATTGGAACATGGAAGCTCAAATTTGACTTTTTAGGCATGTACTTCCCAGCTGGAACCTACAACGCTGGAGAATACGTTGGACCAGAAAACACTGCGCCACCTGGATTTAGTTTCGGAGGACCACAGTATTACACATCTGCCTATTTTACACCTAGTTCAACACCAGAATTAACTCTAACAGTCCAAGAAGACATGGTGGCATCGTACCAAGAAGACCCTCTTCCAACAGACTACTGGACAAGACCAGTAGCATACGAACACAGGGGCTGGTCACAAATACTAGGTGACTACCCATACACTGGAGTTGGAAGTAGCGAATACTACCCAGAAGACACAAACCGCTACGCAAGCAACTATGAATTCACACCATACGTTGAAGCACCAGAGAGCGCACACGTAGTGTGGAAGCAACAATACGCTATAGCAGGAATACTAGGCGGTGACTACGGACAAAGAATCACTGACACCAACATTTTTGGAATGGGCAACGGATTCACTCCAGCCATAATCTATGCAGGCAGAGGATACCAAACAGTAACAAAAGCATTCGATGGCAAAGTGCAGATGGTATGGCAATGCTATGATATAAGAACAGGAGATATCTACTGGGAACTCTTACCAGAATCATACACGAGCATATCATTCTTTGGCGCCAGCACCGTATCAATTACTCCAAGCTACATTGAATATGAATATGGACAAATCTGGGGCGGTGGAGGTTCATCTGACCAATCAGTCACCGTGAGTTTAATCTTCATTGGCAACGGCAGACTAATCAAATTTAACCCCATGACAGGCGCAATCACAGGAAACTACTCAATTAGCCCATTGACAACAGGTAAATACTACATGAACGGATATGCCCTAAGCGTACAATCCACCCCAACAGGATACCAACTGATTAATTGGACCACCTGTGGCAGCAGCACAGACCTTTCAGCCAGAATCGTCAGCAACATAAGCTTTCCAGTAAGCAGCTTATCCACATGTATCGATTATGAAACAGGAGTTGCAGCATCAGCATCCACCATCTCACAATCAGGAGGATACGTTGGAATGAACGCATACGGCATAAGCCTAACAACCGGATCGGTCCTATGGAACATTACAACAAATAAGGTCATCCCATACAGTGCTGACACTAACGTTGCAGACCACGGCAAATTCGCCATACTTACAACAGGCGGCTACTACATCGCATACGACCTATTAACAGGCGCTGAAGTTTGGACAGGCGAAGCAATGGACTACCCATGGGACGAATCAGGATTCGGTGCATATGGAATACAATCAGCTTATGGACTATTCTACAGAGAAGCCTACTCGGGAATCTACGCCTTTGACTGGGACGACGGTAGCATAGTTTGGAAGTTTGAAGCAGAAGCTAACCCGTACGAAACCCCGTACACCAATGTAAATGGAACAAGCGTATACTCATGGAACGTCGGCGCAAAAATTGCAGATGGAAAACTTTACACATACACAACTGAGCACTCAGCCAGCGTACCAATCACAAGAGGTTGGGGACTGTACTGCATTGACGCAATCACTGGTACAGGAATATGGAACGTGTCGTTACCAGGCGCCTCATCTAAACACGCCTCAGACATGGGTGCCATCGCTGACGGCTACTTAACAATATTCGGTAGTGACGGCTACACGTACGTTTACGGCAAAGGCAAAAGCGCAACTACAGTTTCAGCACCGCAAACCGCTATAAGCGCAGGTACAAGCGTAATCATTTCAGGCACAGTTCTGGACATGTCTCCGGCGCAAAAAGGCACACCATGTGTCAGTGAGGACTCAATGGGAATTTACATGGAATACATACACAAACAGCTAGCGCTGCCTTCAGACGTGATATTAACAGGAGTTCCAGTGTCTATAGACGCAGTTGACCCCAACGGCAACACAATACACATAGCAACAGTTAACAGCGACATAAGTGGCACATTCGGCTACACTTGGACGACACCAGACATTTCTGGTCAATACACGATCATGGCAACATTTGCAGGCGACAAATCTTACGGCAGTTCATGGGCACAAACCTACGTTAGCGTAGTTGAAGCCGAAGAAGCACCTCCAACTGCAACTGCAGTCAACTTTGACTCAATTAACAACACTGTTTCTATGACTATAATCGGCGGCGTTATTGCAATTATTGTTGCAGTAGCAATCGTTGGATTGCTGGTACTACGTAAAAAATAAGCGATGAAACGAAATGAAAAACCACTTCCTTTTTTCTTTTTTGACATTTAAGGAGAGGCTGAGTAGGCTTCACTGTTCTCACTTAGAAATTGTAAGGGTTTTGCAATTTTCTTATCTCCAAATTCAGTGAAGCCTCAGTATACTCTTCTTTAATAATATCAGAAAAGCTAATTCTCGGCTTTTTGGGGGGCAATATTAAATGCTTCTTGGAAAGATAACTAAACAGCTACAAGGGTTGATTTTATTGTTCTATTATGCCTCCTGAAAACAATGGCGAAATTATTATCGCGATGAGTATTACCATAATCATCGCCTCGTTCCAGCCAAATAGAATTATAGTTTATCAGAAAAAATGCTTCCTTCTTAGCATTAACCATGCCTTCGGTGTCTTCTATAGAGAATTAGTGATGTGGTGATGAGCAATCCAATAATAATTATTATAATTACTGTATCAGGAATGCTTAGGGCTGGATTCATGTTAGTTATTGGTGTTGTTATTGGCGTTGGCAGCTGAGCAGGTGATGGTAATGGCAAAAAAGCTTCTGTTTTATGCAGGTAAATTTTTCCTGAAGATGGATTATCTATTGCGTCATATCCGACACCTATTATTGCTAGGGCTCCATTGGATGTCTCAATTATAGAAAACAGGTGAAGAGGATACTCATACGTTGGATAAGCATCAACAGTAGGATAAGTTACGTTTTTTATCCATTGTGTATTGTTTTTTGAATCAGTTTTTATTATGATTCCTTTTTTCCAATAGACAAATCCGCCGTCGCTAGTGGTAATATTTCCATCTTTTTTGTAACCGACTATGTCCCGCTGGATTGAAGAATCAATGCCTAAGTCTGGTATGCTTGAATAGTTTGCAGACCATTGTATGTTTCCCTTAGCATCTGTTTTTAATAGAGTTGGAGTTTTCTTATAGGTTGTATTATATTCATTCCATAAACCCGAAATTTCGTACCCTTCATCAATCGTTTGGATAATTGTTGAACCTATAAAATACGGGTATTACCTTTGTCCATTCAATGTCGCCTGTGGAGTTTACTTTAAAAATAGTGGTTGGCACAAAAACAGAATGGTAAGTGTAACCTACATCCATAAAGACGTATCCTTCATCAAGAGTTTGAAAGATATTGGAGACTGCTTGAATCCCACTACCAATGGCGTCATTAACGTATTCTTTTTGCCATTCAATTGAAGGTAAAGAGGAAGCATTGCTTATGTTAATTGTTGTCATTATAATGGCGAGGACAAGACATATTTGTAGATATTTTTTGCCCATAGTTGAAATTGATTAAATTGCCAATAAAAGGATTTTGAAAAAGCACTTTTTTCTATTGAATCCTTGATAAGAGCAACTAAGGGGTAAGCAAAGGTTTTTGTAAATTATGGCTTCTTTAGAGTCTTAGTTTTTACTACTAATGCAAAAAATACCATTATAGTAAACAACAAGGGGAGAACCATCCAATTCAGTTCAGCAATTACAGGAGGTTGAGGCATGGAATAGTTGTATGGCTTAATCAAAGGGTACCTGTCAATTACTTCAGAAGGGGAACTGCTCACATACTGGATGTCTCCTACTCCTGAGGTGCCAATTTCCCTAGCAGAAGGATATCTATCTGCATAATCACTCCAATAGTTGCCTTCAACCCCATTATCCCAGTAACTGCTAGCATGTCTTGGATAGACAAGAATGCCGATGCTGAATTCTTCAATATTGAGAAAGTTATTGTGGTAAACTTGAAATCCGCTGTTTTGAGTGCTTACGAAAAAAGTTGTTTGTTTGTCAAACGTTATATTGTTTGATACGATTTTTAATGCTGTACAATTGGTTATCCAAAAGCCGCACTCATAGGCACCTAACGCTATCTGGTTTTGAGAGACTGTAATATTGTTTCCTACTATGCGTTCGGGACCAATATGATTTCCTGTTATCATGTAATTGTTGGCGTAGACTGCGACATCATGAATGTTATTGGAAAAGATGTTTGATTGGATGGTGTTGTTATCATAAGTTCCAAGCACGCCTATATTCCAGTCAAAAATGTGAAAGTTAAAAACAGTTACGTTGGTACAGGCCATGTTTACGGCAGCTATGTTATACTTTTCTCTTCCTGGTCCTTGAAGGTTAAAACCAGCGCCATCAAGGATAATGTTGTTGCATTGAATTGTAATGTTATGGTTCTTGATGTTATCAGTTAAGGTGTAGATGCTTTCAGTGTGTTGTATTGGGGCTGTTGAAGGTTCAATGCTTCCATCTGCCTTAATGTAAATGGGAACAACCTCAGGTTCCTCTAACGTGTAAGCTATAGCTTCACCAAAAAACATGGCTGACGATAACACACCCAGTATCGAAATGATAGCTAATGCTTTACGCATCTTTACCAATTTTGATGTGAACAGTAGAATCTAAAAAGGTTTCAGTCAAGAAACCTTGACGTAATTTTCAGAATGACTCCTTTGGCTTGCTTTCATCAAGCGTTTTTTTGATAGAAAAGACACAAGAGCCCCAAGAATAACTATGACCACAATTGTAAATGATGGTAACTCAGGAATCACCGAGTTTCCACTAAGAGACACAACAACATTGTGAGTGCTATGCGAATAGTTAATTGATAAGAGCCAAAAACTGTCATCATAGGAAGAAATTGAATAAGGCATTGTTTGGTCATCCATAAAAACTACGATGTTTTGAGGGTCAAACGTAGGGGCATCCTTTAGTGTAATGTTTACGTAGCCGCCTGTTCCATCAGGACCACTTGCAGTGAAGGTGAGTACTTGAGTTGTAAGGTTGAAGTTCATTTTTGCTATCGTAGAATTCGAGCAAAAGCCAGTAATCAAATCGCCCAACGGAGTAGTTGACACAATAATGCTGCTGCTTGTTTGAGGATAAGTCGAATTTCCCGCCCATGTCGCCTTAATTTGGTACTTGTTGTTTTCTGGCGGTCTCCACGTTATCGTAAATTTTCCCTGACTATCTGTCACAACAGAATCAAGCTCCTGCCATGTTTCCAGCCAAGGGGTGTTCCAATTAGTGCTCCAAGTGAGCTGCAGTGCTTCACCAAAGACACCCTCGCCAGTCAAATCGTCAGTTAGGTTACCGCTTATGATTGCATCTTGACCAATAAAAAATCGGTCTGAATTTACAGCGGTATGAACCATTAGCGGGGTTCTTGGGGTTACAATAAGGGTTCTTTCAGCGGTTGTAGAATTTTCTTTATCATCATTGGTTTTCATTTTGATTGTGTAGTTGCCTGCGTTATCATAAGTGTGGCTTACGACGGCTCCATTAGCGACTGATCCATCACCAAAATCCCATGTGTACCAGTAAAATAATGGTCCATAGCTTTCGTTTGCCCACTTATTGGAACGGGTGGTGTCAAAAGTTACCAATTCGCCTGCTCGTGGAGTAGCAGGGTAAGTTTCCCAATCGATGCCTAAGGTAAAATATACGGATGCAACTTCATTTGACTGAGTAACCAAAAACAGCATAAAAACGCCTATAAATATTAGGGCAAGTGATTGTTTAGTGCTACTGTTAGCTCGCAACAGCTATCACTCAATTTAGATATTATCTTTCAGTCTCTTAAGGATTTTAGCGCCTCACCATATACGCTTTAAAGTAGCAGTCAATAGCCCTTTAGGGTAAATTATTTAAATTTAAACCGACAAATGTTAAATGGGGCTTTTATGCACAAGAAATTGGCTGTATTCATAATTATCATTAACTTCCTTTTGCTAATTAGCTACGCAAATACCGCTTTTTGCCAAGAACCCATAGGCGTTAAAAAAGGCTATTGGATGGAGTACACCGTAAGCGGGTCAGGGAACCTTCCAGAAGGACACGATGTAGTGTGGGCAAAAATGGAAATCATAGAAGTGGCCTCAGACGGTAGCAAGTTTTGGGCAAACGTTGTTTCCCTCGCGCGCAACGGCTCCATATACAGTGCCGTTAGGGATTTTGACTTTGCCGCTGGCGATGTTGAGGCGTGGATTATTATTCCAGCAAACCTTAGTCCAGGCGACAGTTTCTATGACAATTTAGCTAACCGTTCAATAACAATTGAGGGCGAGCAAACCCGAACAGTAGCAGGTGCCACTCGAGTAGTCACTTACGCGAATTCCACAGAGAGATACAAAGTCTGGGACAAAGCCACAGGTATGTATATTCAAACCATAGATACTCTGCCAGACTACGAAATCAGCGCGAACATTACTGCAACAAACATTTGG
>CAYMLF010000036.1:0-15073 GCA_964391275.1 uncultured Candidatus Bathyarchaeia archaeon | reverse complement strand
TTTAATGAATAAAAATCCAGTATAAGTTAAGGTTATAAGTGGCGCCGCCGAAAGGTTGCGCCTGCATGAGCGTGAAAAACTACTACTAGCGAAGTGTGTTTCATGCTGAGAGCTCCTTTTTAATGGACTGCTTAAGCTGCTCTGAGAGAAGCATCAGTTGATGGTTTTCTGTTTGCCCTGGAGTCTCAGTTATGTTCCCCCGCATTAGAGCGTCCTTGGTCAGAATTTCCTCTGGGTTTTCGCCCCAAGCACGTATGAGTTCTTTTAGCTGTGAAATACGGTTTGTTTGCGTCTTTTGGCGGATAGCAAGACCGGCAGATATGTAGATGTTTCTTAGTGTTTCGATGCCTAAGCTTTGGACGTCTTCATACGTGTCGATTGTGTGACCCATCATGTACTGGATCATGTCATGGTCGATTTTGGTTGCGCTTAATTGTGATCTAAAGAATTTGCGTAAGCTATGGGTTCTAACGGTGTACATCCAACTGTCGGGCAATTTTTTTGCTACGCCTGCTTTGACGGCGAGGTCATGCACGGTTTTTCGTATGGTTTTTTCGGTTACACCTAACACTTTGTTTGCTGCGTGGCTGTTTCGAATCAGCGGTGAGTCGTCTTTGATTTCTTCGGGAGGCATACCTCGGCTGCCACGTCGGCGTTCTTCTATGTAGAGCTTAAGGAAACGACATGCTTCTGTGTTTAGAAAAGTGTCGTAATCGTGGTATTTGCCTTTGGTGATTGCAGCTTCAACGTGAACGTGTATTGGTATTTTACCTGCTTCGAAGTCTTCTTTGATATGTCGATATTTTAGTTTTGAAAATGTTCCTTCTCGGAAGCCGCCTGTGGCAATTGCTGTGACGATAAAGCTGTCACGGACGTCGGCGATATCAAGCATTGTTGAGACTTCTTCGGGGTTGGGCGCTCTGTCTTTGTAGGCTACTTTTCGGCTAAGTGGTTCGTCTAATTCAACTTTTTTTGCGCCGTTTACTTTGTAGAAGGTTTTTGCGGCTTTGATGCGGTTGCAGACAGCGGAGGGTTTGAGGCCTGAGTCTTGAACTTCTGCTAGGTAATCGTTTAGGAATCCACAGTGGTTTTGTATTTTCAAAGGGTCGGGGATTGCTCCGATTGGCTTAACGTCTTGAATGATTTGGTCTGGGCTGTATCCGAGCCATTCAGCGTATTTTCTGACGTTGACGGCGTAATTCATGCAGCTTTTGTGAGATCCTGAACAGTGCCGGAGAAAGTGACGGGCTAGCTTTAGTAGGCTTTCATTGTCAAAGATGTATGGAATAACGCTTGGGCGCTCGCTTAAGCAAGATCGGAAAATGTAGTCGACAAGTCCTTTTTCTTTGGCAGCTAAGATTTTTTGCAGTTTAATAGCTATGGGTGTTCTGAGTTTAACGCCGTTTAAGCTTGTGTCAACGATAACAAGGTCGCCTTGGAACATCAGCGGAAGCTTGAGGCTTTTTAGGTCATCAACAGTAAGGATTCGCTGGCGGATTATAGCGGGGGCTGTGGTCTTCGCTCGTTCAATCAATTGTTTTTCTTCTCCTTTGGACGTTTGGAGATGAGTTTTTCGCTCCGTCAGCCGGAACGCATACTCGTTTCTTTAGTAAGGCGTCGCCTGAATTTAAAATGTCGTCATAGCCGAATTTTAGCGGCAAAAAGTCCTCTAGCCGCTTAAAACCGATGATGTCTGAGCGCAGAATAACCAGCCCCGTAGCTTTAGAATCTCCACCCTTAAGCGTCGGTGGCTCTGCATCCTTATCCCACTTAAGCGTTAGATATTCTTCACTCTCATAAACCAGCCAGCCTATTGTCTCTCTAATCTGCGGCGCCATCGCCTCAGCAAAAGACCGATTATAGAGCACATGGTCCCGATAGCGCACATAGATTAACCCCTTGAATTCCTCGATAGCTGTAAGGATTTGAGCGCTGGCGCCGGCGGGCATTACAGTAGCCGATAAATGTACGTCCAGACCGGCTTCTTTGGCACGTTTCAAGGAAACGGATGTAGGACCAGCTTTGCCCCCCTCAACAGCCATTTAAGCAAAAACCTCCGCTCTCGAATGGATAGACTCATTACGCATTGTGCGTATGCCTCGCAGCGGCTTTATCTGAACCAAAACAGTAGGAATCCCATCCATACGAGTGCCCTCAAAACGATAACCCTGTTTTAGCAATTCCAAAACCCATTTGGGCTCGAAATCCTCGCCTGGAATAGTCAAGCACTCGCCTAAATCGGCAACCTCAAAAACGGGAAACCGCTTCTTAAGCACATCAACAATGGTCACTTTTCTGCAAACCTCCAGTTCGCATTCTGCTTATCCTTGAGGAACCGATTAAACCGACAATACGCCACGCAACCGTTCAAGCGGTCACTATGCGAGTAGTCGCTGCCGCAAAGCCACGCCCTGCGCTTAGTCTGGTCACGGCGGCTCGGCGACGTGAATGCATCACCAAACTTGCAGGACACCTTTGCGTCCATGGGCACATCAACAAAGTCATCGGCGAGACGACGCCGCTCCTCAGCCGAAAAGCCAGCAAGCACCTGCTCACAAATCGCGGTTAGCGAAGCACCGGGAGAATTCAATGGGTGGACACCTCCACACCATTAGGCGTAGCCGCCGCACCATACGCCAAATTCACCTTCTCTTGTTTCTTATCCAAAAAGAACAACCTCGCCTCAAACTCCTCTCTAATCAAAAGCGCCAAATTCTGCAAACGAATAACCTCACCCTTAAACTCTTCAAGAATCACCCTCTCCTCAGACGTTGCAACAGCACCTAAAAACGAGTTCAACCGCGCAATAGCCGCCGAAATTTCGCCACCTAAACCAAGATAACTCTGACCAATATCATGTAGCGCAATCTTACCCTCAACCACAGCCAAATTTTGCTGCTCAACCCCAACCTTCCGCCGCAAAGTCGCCAAAGTTTCTTTTAACTCAAAAGCCACAACCTTATCGGAAGCCACCTTGTTATCTGACCAACCCCGTCGAACACCACACAACCCACAAATCGCACGATTAGAAGCAGCATGAAAATGAGCCTGCACCCCAAACGCAATAGGCGACCCACAATCTTCACATGCCAAATCGTCAGTGACCCGCTCCCACTTAATCGGCGAATGCTTCATAACCTCAGTAACATACAATTCCCGCTCCACAATCCGAGCGGCAATACAAAAACTGCAGCATAAATCAGACGCCCGGTCACCTGCAGCACGAGCTTTTCTCGCAGCTGCGGCTAGCCGTTTTGCCTCGGCTTTTCCAGTAGTGACGACAAACTGGGTTTCAGCCTGTCTGCCACAATCACAACAGGCATCTTTGCCCATGTCAACTGAGTAGAGTTTTGTTTCAGGCAACTTCCCCGGCATCACGTCTCAGCCTCCCTGAAACTACGGGGAATCTGGTAACGCTCAGAAACCTTCGCCCGCTGCAAAGCATCAAACCCCGCCTTAGCTGACTGCTCATTAATCTCACTGCGCCCCATCAAAAATCAATCCCCACAAACTCTTGGTCAACCAAATGCACCGTGCCATCCGGACAGTACACCTTATCGCCCTTACGCGCTCGATGAAAACGCCGATAGCAAGCTTCCATCTCGCCACACCCATCACAATCACTAGACAACATGGCTAGCGAACCTCCGAATCATCGCGTTTCGCTGTGGTTTCCCCTGTTTTTGCGGCTAGCGGATTGTAATCCAAGTAGACCTTCATCTCGCCATGAGCTGGACATTTGAGGCCATCTAATTTTCGGAAACAAATAGGGCACCATTTTCCACTAGTTTTTTTGGGGGGTTTACTTGCTAGCGTCACAGGTCAATTCCTCCTGGTGTCGATTGCGTTTCGCCTGTTTTGCCAGCTCTAACTGTTCCATCCGCACTCTTGCGGCTTCGCTTAGAAAATCAGCAATGCTGGTGTACTGTGGGTTGTCTTCGACAAATTGAGATATCTGTGTGTACAAGCGTGCGTTGATGCTGACTCCTTTATAATTCTGGTTTTTCTTTGGCGTTTTAACCCTTCCTTTGTGGTATATGTGCCATATTAACGGCTTTATCGTGGTTTTTACTAATAATATTTGTGGCACATTTGAGGGATAAAATGCTTGATGATGTATACCGCACATGTACGGAAATTTTACACAAAAACGTAAATTTTTTATGGCACATATGCCATACACATAGTAGAGGAAAAGAGGGAAAAACTTGCCAAAAAAAGACGCTGACTACAAAGGCGTCAGTCTAAAACGCGACTTAGTAGAACAAATCGAAACATTCGTCAAAGAAAACCCACAATACAAAAGCACAGCAGACTTCCTCCACGAAGCCGCCCGCATCAGAATCGAAGAAATCAACAAATCCAAAATCTGCCCCAGATTCGAACACTTCAACATAAACGACTCAGGCGCAAGAATCACAGACCGCAAACTCGGCATGATAGCAGAAATCTACTTCAAACCAGAAGGCATATTCTGCGACCTAGACAAAAGCAACATCTGCGAACACATAGATTTCGCATTAACCGTGCCGGCCATCCAAGATGTCATCCGAAGAAAGAAAAAAGAGGGCTGGAAACTACCCGACATAGACACTTAAAACCCGTCGAATGTTACTTTTCCACATGCTGCCTAAAACAAACTGGTTCTCTCGCATAAACGCCGCCAAACATTCGAATCAAACCAGCCAAATCTACAACCTCAGAAGCCTTAATCACCCACTCAGCTAAAACCTCGCAGGGAACCTTGTAAGCACCAGTTACAACCTTTTCGCCACCTATCATAGAAAAAATATCGAACACAAGCTCTTTTTCAGTAGAAATATGCAGCTTCCCACATTCACCCCGGTCCTCAAGAAGCAAATAAAGAGTCAACGGCTGAACCGATATTGTTTTTTCCATTACATACACCCTTGTGCTTCCACGGGTCGATCAGTAAGAGCCTGATCGTAAGAACGCCAACTCATAAAAGCAGAGTTAAGCATAATTTATTCCTATTCAGCGGATTCCGACCAGTATAAACGGCTCAAAGATGAAACTCAGAATACCCAGCTTAGGGAGATTATGACAATCGGCAGGTTGCTTTAAAGTGGATATTGGTCACTTGCTTTGGCTATTTGGGCTATCGGAATGCAAAGTTCGGCACTATCGATGGCCATATTGGGGTTTGTGCGTTTGGTAGATATGCTTTTCTGAGGTCTGCTCGCAGAGCTGAAGACGCCGGCTTTGGGGTTCATGGAATAGTTGATTCGCTTTGGCTAAAAAAGCAAAACGCCACAATAAAAGATTACAAGCAGTTTTGTAAGCAAATCAGTGATGATATCGGGGTTGGCCTAAATTTTGAGGGTAGGTATAAGTGGATTGTTTTTCTGCCATCAAAGATGCACCCTAACGTTGGAGTGCTAAACAGGTATTATGGTGTCATGGAAAATGGAAAGCTTAAGGTTAGAGGAGTAGAGGTTAGGAAACGGGATACGCCCAATTCCGACGCCTTGGTAATCAGGCAGAACAACAAGTCGGCTCACAGTATAGTAGTTGAGCTTAAACTTTACATGGCGAACAGCCAAAAAAGCCACCGGATTACCATCCAAAAATGCTGCATGGCAAATACAGAATGGACCTAAATCCCTGTTCAGATAGTGATAGTCCCTAAAGACGCTCCACAAATCACGCTTAACCCTGCAGATTTGCAGCTCAAGCGGCGGATGACTTCTTTTTTTTTATCAAACACCATAGTGTCTGTGTCAAAGACCCAGTCGGGCTCAAGCCAATCCAAAACATCCCGATGACACGTTACAGCTATAAACTGCTTGCCACTTTTACGCACCGCTTTGCTTATGGCCAAAGAAGCAATCTTGGCAACTACGCGGTCAACCACGCTTGTGAACTCATCAAAAACCACACGCTTCTCCGCCAAAACCAGGGCACGGGCAACGTCCACCCGCATCTTTTCACCCTGACTAAGAACAGCGTAAGGCTTAAGCCAATCCGGAGCCGAAGCAAACCCCACACAACAAAGCGCACCCGTAATCTCTGCAACAGTAAGGTTCTCTGGGAAATCATCCAGTATGGTTTCGGCGCCATATTCAAAACCCCGAATGTACTCGGCACAGAAGGCCTGCTTAGCAATAGTTGTTTTACCCGTTCCGCTTCGGCCAACTATAACCCCGACCTGCCAATGCCAATCCTCAATCGGCAAGGACCCTGCAAACCGCTTACCCATCTTCTCAGCTGTGATGGTGAAGCTGCAGGCTACACTCTGTGCCCGAAAACTTTGGGGTTTACGCCATTGCTTTACAATGTCAAAATCGATACCTTGTACCCTCCTGCTTGAAGCTCCTCAAAAACCCTTTTCTGTTCCGCCTCATCAGCGCAGCTGATAACCACTTGAAAAGTATGATCTAAGAGCACCTCACCGTTGCCGGAGTTCTTGGCGTCATCAAGCAACCTATCATACTGCTCAAGCGCCAGATTAGTTATCCCAAGAAGTGCCTTTAGGTCCGCTTCGCCGTCGGCTTCCCGAATCCGCTGAAACTCCTCAGCATCCAAAAGCTTATCGTGAGTCCCTTTTAGTTTGTTGAGGACTTGCCGAAGGATTCGCCTATTAACGTCTTTAATTGGCAGTCGCAGGACAGGACCATAAAACTCGTTATGTTCCAAACAGACGTCAACCCGCTGCTCGCCATCGGTTAGCATGCCTTCCTGATTGGTTACTATGGGATAAACCCAGCCGAAATCCGAGAGACTCTTCCAAGTGGACGCTTTTTGTTTCTCAGTCATCTTGTTGGGGTTCTGGCCATCCCGCTGCAGGAGACGCAGGTCCTCAACAATGCCGCGGTATGCCTCGGGGAGGCTTATAGTTGTCTTAGCTTCCAATGTGCCTACCTGCTAAGTGTTTTTTTGAATCAGCCCTCGCTTAGCTGCAAGAATCCCCAAAAACTCCGCTCCGACCGCACTGAGAAGCACACAAAGACTCGTAAGAGAAATGGCGGCGCTAGAAGCCAAAGTACCCAGCCCCGTAAAAAAGGTGATACCGCTAATAATCCCCGCATCCAAAACAGCTTCATGCCAATCGAACTTGCCTTCTTTATCCATCTGACCCCGCAGGCTAAGATGAATCTTGCTAGCTATAACATCATAGTTAAGCCGAAGCATATCCTTCACAATAAGCGCCTATCAAATTCTGCCAATATAACACTTAACATATAAATCAGGTGTACGCAGACACCGCCATCCTAACAGACCATTAATATACCACTACATTTGACTACCCCGAATCCATGGACTGCTAAAACACAGCTATCCAATCGTCACTCGAACAAGTCAAAACCAATGAAATAGCACCTATACAAATTACATGTAAATATAATGAGAATGATAAAGAAAAAAAAAGTATTCGATGTCTGAATAGGTATTAAAAGCTTTCCAAAAGGTAATAAACATACTTTTACTAAAGACTTAATCAATGTCTCTTACGACATTAACAAAATATGGGGGCAAAATATGAAAATTTTGAAAATTTGTATAATATTGCTGGCAATAAGCATAGCATTTAGTTTTCCAATAAGCCTCCCGGGCATTGTCACAGGGGAAGAAGCAAAAAACAACTCAATTCAAGCATATGGTAACGACGCTCAAGCCTTTGCCGATGCATTGCAAGACAAGACCCTTGCTAACAAGGTAATAGTGACTTCAGATCTAGAAAACGTTGACATATCAAGCTTACAATCATCTCTGACAGAAGGTTCGACATTAGTTGCTATGAATTTATCCAAGGATAATCCGCTTGTGTCTCTTCCGAAACTGCAATTAGAAACGAACGCAACAACTAATGCAAAAGATGTGAATCCAGAAAATGTACAAAATTCAATAGAAAAAACAGAAGTTGATCCACCTTATTGGATAAGTGTTACAAAATATGGTGTTCCTCAGCAAATGTCCATTTTTGTAGCAGCCAACGACACAGAAGAATGCAGGCAAAAAATAATTTCAGAAGCGCTCAAGGCTACATACACAAATACTCTTCATCTACCCGGCTCTACACCCGAAGCAGAATCCGATGAATCAACTACCGGGCCATTTGCATCTGCAGTTTTACTACCAGATTTTAGTACTCAATACTGGAATTGGGTAGCGGAATTAGATTACTATTTGGCTTGGAATCAGGATGACTTTGCAAGAGCAGAACATACAATATACCAAGCAACGCAATACAATACTGCGACTAACCGTGAATACTGGCTTGTAGCAAGCTATTTCGAAAGCCAATTTGATACTTACGGTACAACTTATGACTGGGATCCATACTATGGCTTTTACGCTGATGTAGGACCAGAATTTGACAGCATACGAAACCAAATTGATGGCTACATTGATTATGATCAATACTTGCCATTGATGGAACATGGCCCAGGCAACACTAATCCCTATGAGGAAGCAACTCTAGGCTTCAACTTAGGTGCAGACAGCGGTGGTGGTGGAACAATATCAATAGACTATTCGCATACATGGGAAGTTGGCCAAAATTCATACGACGTTTCAGCGAATCCTGCAAATGCATACGTGTCTGTCACTGAAAACCTGGCTGGAGACTCTAGACACGTAAACCACTATAGTTGGCAAACCGCAGTTTTCCAGACTGTTGCGGGCAGCGGATTTGAAATCTCAGATTTGAGAACCACTTGGGACATGGGCTACACCAGACATTATTTTGATCTATACTATTTCGACTGGATTGATTATCAATGGAGTGCAATTTGGAACCCTGCAAGACTATACGGACCACTAGACACTATGCCGACTTACAAATATGCATCAAGCCTACCAAGTTATCCAACCAACCCCTATACTTACGGAACAGCTGGAGTAACTAATCAAAACAACATTCTCGGTTCTACTAACGACGGAAATTACGCATACCTTTACGCCACAAGCACTAATGCCATGGTACAATTCCATACAGCGTTAGATTCACAAGCACAAGCTGGCTGTGTAGTATTACAAGGGTATGTCCCACCAAACTACAACAGCCGCTTGCTAGTCTATGTTTCAACTGATAACTACAACTGGCATCAAGTCCTCGATACCTACGTTTATAGCACAACAAACTACCCTATAGATTGCGGATACTACGGCGGGAACTTCAACTACGTAATGATAGTCGCTTATAACAGCGGTGCACAAGCCAAAATATACATCGATTCAGTAAGGGTAATGCCATAATAGCTACCCTATTTTTTTTTATTTTTCTGCAAGACTCTGTTCCAAACTTGGAACACCTTGTTCCGCCAAAAATTAAAAAAACAAGCGTTTAATTAAAGAGGTTGCTGAAAACATATGAAACACCTCATTATCCTTAGTTGTGCCTTCCTATCACTAGGATTATTAATTGGATCGTTTGCATTCTCTGCTGATTTGCAACCTAGTAGGAACTATGTGATTGAAGGTGAAATAATACAAGGCTACTTAAAATTGTCCGACACAGCCAATAATTCAGGAATCGCTTATCCCGCAATGTTATCATACGTTTTTATTGCTAATATTTCCAACTTATCTGAAATTCCGCTTCGCATCAATCAAGTAAGGATATATGAACCAAATAGTATCATAACATACAGAAGCGACTTCACCGACAGCGAAGATTACATATTTTATCCTAATACATCACGATTAGTGGCTTTTACTCAAATTACTGGCTTATATGGCTTAAAATTAGCGGCATTTCAACAATCGCAGGATTTAAAAATAACGTGGACTGCAGCTTTTTCGCCCTCCACTGGAAAGGGCTCAGGCGGCATTTTAGAGACAATTGACTTACCTTTCAAAAGTATAAGCGCAGACGAGTTTGTATATAATAAAGGATCAGATGACAACTCTTACTTCATATTTGGGCAACAACCTATTAATGCTTGGTCTCAAGCGGTACAAATGAAATAATGGTGAATTGTCACTTTTGACTAATGAAGATGAATTGAACGGTATATCATATAAAATATACCTGTACTTAGTCAAAGCGGAACGTTCATGTGGTCCAAGAGATGTTATGCATGACCTTGAACTGTCCAGCCCAGCTGTAGCTCATAGAGGGTTGCAAAAGCTTTTGGAACTTGGATTAGCCCAAAAAGATGTTTATGGCAGATATTTGATTAAAGAAAAAATATATTTTAGAGGCTATTTCTGGGTGGGCAAAAACCTTATTCATCGACTAATTATCTTTGGCTCCCTTTTTATAGGTTTTCTGATTCCGGAAATCGTCGTTCTATATACGCGGTGGATAAATCTTGAAACAGTTGAGCCCTACATTTTTCTAGTTATTGTAACTTTGCTTTCAGCGTTAATATTTCTTATCGAAGGATTACAATTACAGAAACATAGATTATCTAAAAAATGGCTTTGACAATGCTGTAATGAAATAAAAGTATTAGAGTGTAAGTACCTATGACTTCTATCTTAATAATAGGTACTGAAGATGGCTTTTAACGGTGACCTTTGCAAGTAACCATATATTTCGATCTAATAATTATGAAGCAGATAAGATGGTAATCATATAAACCCTCTGGCTACATGACGCCGATGTGACCAGACATGCCTAAAAGGAACCCTCAAAATCTCTCCTCGCCTAACCCAACGTTTCTGTGTCACGCCCACTCGAACTTGGCGCTTCCCACCCGAATATGCACTCGTATGCAAAAAGACAGATTTCGCCCGTACCTCAACCAAACCATCTTTTACCTCAGAAAGAACCTCAACCGGGTAAATACCCTTAAAGTAATACTCCTGATTAGAACCTGAAGCTATCGCCATGACTCTTCCTCAAATTCAACTTTTACGTTGCCTCCCCCGCTGTTCTGTCACCGCAAGACAAGCAAGTGCTAACCAGAAACACCCCAGGGGCACCGCTGAAAACACACTGCAAATCCTGCGGCAACTCCTTCCGCTACAACTTGCAGCTCCTCAGGCGTGTAAACATTAAAATTACGAATAAGCCAGCAACCATGGCAACGCCCAATATCCGCAACGGCGCACCTGCAGCAGCTTCAGACACCCTAAAAGGCAAAATATCCGCAAGGTGCACATTCTTGTTTTTACCCTCAACTACAGAGCCAGACATATCTACTTCAAACCTAAAGGTACAACTGAGAAATCAATCAGTCAGAGAAGCCCTAAAAGTCTTGAGAGCTAAAACAGGCTACCAAAGGTTAGTGTAATAGCAAGTGAACAAAAAAACATAAATTAATTGCTGTTTACGTTTGTTTTCATGAATAAATCCTCTCAAGGCAGGATAGTTGGCGGGTTTGGCGCTTTTGGTGGAACGTTTATTTTTTTTAGCGTTTTCTTTTACATAATATACGGTGGAATGACTGGTATCATACCAACAGTTCTAATTTGCGGCACAATAGGCTTTGTATTTTTATTTAGTGCTATAATTATTAATTTTAAGAAAGTAAAGCCCGAAGGCTCTGGTGATTAAGAAAATACTGAAACGTCAAAAAGCACACCTTTTTAATACGGTTTAGCGGTAACTTGAAAGTTTCAAGTTATCAGCAAAGGCCAAATCCCCTTTAGCCTTTTCCAACTTTTCAAGAGCACGTTTACGTTGACGCGCAACTGTACGTGTATAACTACTCAACTTCTTAGCAATCCTATAATCAGAATCACCCTTAGCGGATAGCCTGAGAATTGCTTTTTCCCGCTCAGTCAACGCCAAACTAAGGTTAAACCTCCTGCATAGTAGAATTATCCTCGACGGCCACAGGTTCATCTGCAAGACTATCCCCGTACACCTCAAACGCAAACCGAGTTAACGCCCACCGCTTACCACGCTTCTCAAACAGTACTTTACCCGTCTCAAAAGTCAGCTTCTTATTAAGCCGCACCAGCCGGCGAGCAACATTGTAATACCGCAAATTGTAGCCGCCACGCCTGTTAACCTCAGCCGCCAAATCCTTCGGCAGAGCGCCATCAACACCGACCTCAAGAAGCCGCTGCACGACTTCCCTATCAACCGCGTCTAGGACAGCGAACCGCTCTATGTCCGCTTTAGAGTAGGCCGCTTCACCTAACCGGTCCAGCTTGTGGCGAACCCAACGCAACTCACACTCAATGCGCTCCTGGGTGTCAAGAACCCGCTTAAGCAAGTCCTGATTCCAACGGTGCCGCCCCAACTTTGCTGCTTGGCTACGCTTCTTTTTGGGTTTCTCAACCCCTTTAGCGCTGGATTGAACAGCTTTACCGCCTAAACCCTGTTCAATGCGTTCAGTCAAGGTTTTCCACTCCATTAAACTCTACCAACTTTAAAACTCCATAACCTACATGCCGCCAACTCTGAAACCGCAGTTCCAAAAGCATGGAAAAACTCCATGCGAAAAACCGCCAAAACACTGTGCAGAAACGCATTAAACAAGCAACCACAGCACTTTCTGCGGCTGCTTGCTCTCCGAGCTGGCTTTCTGGCATCGAATCGCAAATCTTAGGACACATAGCTTTTACCTCCGATATCCTCAGGGGTGCCTGTCTTTGGCTGCTCAGAGCTCAAATCAGTCAACCTCGACAACACACCCGCAATCCGCGACAAATCAACAGCAATACCTGGCAGCCGCTCCAAATTCTCCAAAGTAGACAAAGCATCAGCCAACCGCTTAATCTCAACCGCCACCTGCTTAACGTTGGCTTGATCAGACTTCACCTGACACACATCACTAGACAAAACACCAACACTAGCCGCCAGCGAGCCAAACTGCTCCAACAAAAACGAAACATCCCGATGAATCTCCTCCAAATACAGCGGATACATCGACGCCGCCGACGCAACCTGCTTATCAGGATCCGTCGCCACAGGCGGCCAAACAGCAGCCAACGCCGCATGCTCTTTTTTCTTAAACTCCACATGAGGCACATTACTCAGCCGCTTCAACCACGGCTTAGGCGAAGCATCCAAGGCACCCTCAGAGGTCTTAACCCGCCCACCTTCCTTAACCCACCGTCGAGCTTCAGGACGAAAAACCTGCCACATAGGACCATGACAAAACTCTACCTCATCAGAGAGCTGCATACCATACTTGACCTCCAAAATGTAGCGAACACGCTCAACAATCCGCCCCGAATCAACCTCCAACTGGTCAACATCAAAACCCATCAAAGGACCCGGATGCACAATCACATTCTTAGACGTCTTAACAACCCGAACACCACTAACCCTAAAACCCAACTGCCGCCAATTCCTAGGAGAACCCAACTTTTCCCAATCAATACACCCCGGCGCCTCCCACTTCAAAACAGGAAACTTGACAGGATTATCCTCAAAAACCACAGGCAACCGACCCGATACCTCACTCCCAGCGAGCAATTTTGAACCGAAATCCGTCAGCTTGTAATACTTAGGGTAGCCCGGACCGAAACGCTGCTCTGATTTGGGTTTGCCAAGCGTTTTTGCGGACTGTGCTTCATCAACGATCAACGCGCCGGCACAGACGAAACGTTTAGCCCAGTAAGAAACATCACTTTTCACGACGTCCGCAACTTTGGCAGCGTTTCCTGCGACTCCGCCAGCGCCCAATGTAATCAAAATGTCTTTTGCAGCTTGCGGCAAAGGGCTCGGTAAGACACCAAGTTTAATGCTGCCATTGAACCGTTGAACCGTTCGATTTGAACAGTGTTTAACTCTGCGTTTTTTGTCAACCAAAAAATTTGGCTCCTACTGGTGCTCCTTTTCTTTCTCTGCGGCGCGGCTAGGGCAGTTGCGGAAAATTTGGGGATTGGTGAAGTCACTTGCAGGACAGAAATGGTCAGTTAATTCGCAAATCCTGTTTTCTGAGCTTTCAGTGATTATTCCTGTAGCAAACATGCAGCAGCCGGGCAGGGCTTCAACCCACTTAGTTGAGAACAAAGACGTACGCACTGAAGGATTTGCAGCACAAGCAGCTCTTACTCCTGTATTGCCATAAATGCGGCTTCGAGGATGAATACGCCGATAACTAAACTGAGCCAAAACCGTAGAATCCTTATCGTCAGCCACTCAGACAGCCTCCCTAGGCAAACTTAGCCGCAGCTGACCAGGCGCAACATCAACCACTCGCGGACGTCGCTTAGGCGGACCATCTGGAAAACGTGCAACTACGTCAGCGTCGCCACGGTCAAAACGCATCTTTAAGCAGATTTTCTTCTCGTGCTTATACCGGGCGTAACTGGGAACGGATTTTCCGCAAATTCTGCAAAGAGACCAGCCACGAGGCATTAACGCAAAAGCCTCCGCTTGTCTATGTGCACCTGCAGCAGCTCCTCTTCAATAAGCGCCTTATCCATCAACTGCCGAATCGCCTCGTTGAGGTTCCCGCCGAAATACGGCTTCACAACTTTAACGGCGAACTCTCGAAGCAAAGACGACGGCATATTATGCAGAGAAACCGATACCAACTCGGATGCTTCGGTCATTTCGGCATCTCCTGCAAAAACGACAAAGGAGGCAAGCGAATCTCAACAACCTCACAAAGAGCAACAAACACAGGCTTGCGGCTAGCTGCTCTGCATTTGAGGCGCCGCTCAGCAGTAACCGACTCTAATTTTACGTTGATTAGAACTGAGCCGTCAGTCAAATGCAGATTTACAGAGTAGCCGATAAAGGACCGGGCTGAATTCAGTGATACCTGTTTTTTCTTCCAAAAACTAAGTGGCATCAGAGAATCGCCTCCGTCATTTCCGTTTTCTCCTGGGCGTAGAAATCCGAATAGCCCGAAGCAAGCAGCCAACACCACAACTGCAACCCGCCTGAGAACTACAGGAAACCGGATAACCCGAAACAAAATCTCTCGCTACACGGCCAGCCACACGTAGCGTAACTGACACCTGAGCACGGCTAACAGGGCAAAAATCAGCTATAACCTCAAAAACAGGGTCAGCGCTACCCCTCAAAAAAGAACCTCCCAAAAACGTTTAAAGCCTGCGCTAAGCCAAAAAAACGCCTGATTTGCTTAAAAAAGGAAAAAGGTAAGAAAAAAACTACTAGTAGTAGTTTTTCACGTAAGTGTTGGCGCCGCCGAAAGGACTCGAACCTTTGACCTACTGATTAACAGTCAGTTGC